>DATCFN010000047.1:0-10619 GCA_036509475.1 Rhizomicrobium sp.
GGCGGGGCGGGCGTGGATGGCGTCGCGATAGCGCACCAGATTTTTGTACGGCTCCAGCCGCGCGCCGGCCGCTTCGCAAGGGAAAATCAGCATGAAGTCCGCGCCGGTCAGCGTGTTGCCGACGAAGAAATCGTGGCTACCGAGCGCGTTGTTCATATAGGACAAATGATTGTCCACTTCGCTGTCGACGCGCGGCTTCAACGGCGCGGCGTTGTCGCCCAGCATGCCCGTGTAGAGCGCCAGCATCAACGGCAACATCGCCGAGCCTTCGGCGAAATGCATCCATTCGATATATTGCCAATATTCGGCTGTGCCGTGCTTGGGCTTGAACTTGCCGTTGCCATGCGTGTCGATGATGTATTCGACCACAGCGCCGGATTCGGCGATCTTCAATCCCTTGTCCTCGATGACCGGCGACTTGCCGAGCGGATGCACCGCCTTCAATTCCGGCGGCGCCAGCGGCACCGGCGTCATGCGCTGATATTTCACGATCTCATACGGCGTGCCCAGTTCTTCGAGCAGCCACAGGATGCGCTGCGAACGCGAATTGTTGAGGTGATGGATTTTGAGCATGGCGGTCTTCCCGATTTTTCCGGGCGCATCGGATCAGGGCGGAGCGTTTCGCGCAAGCTGTTATCGGACCTCGATGCTCACCACGTCATGCACGCCGCGCGCGGCATGGACGTCGCCAGGCACGACGAGGCGTGGCGCGTCCAGCGGCTTGCCGTCCTGCGCATAGGCCAGGATGACCTGTTTGCCTTCCAGTTTGGGATCGATTTCACCCTCGCTCAGTGCCGCGGCATAGCCGTCTTTGCCGGTGACGAGGATTGTGTGACGGATATACGCGTTCTTTTCCGCGCCGTTCACCCAACCGGCGCTATCGAGAATCGTCCAAAGCAGCGGCCCTGTGAACGAGCTAGAAACATCGCCGTGATCGGTAAGCTGCGAGAGGGAAACTGTTGTAGGTGGCAGTTTGCGCAGATCATTCCAAAAAATCGGGTATGCGCTCTGCATGCCTTTAAGAAGTATGTGCGCGGCACATGCACACTTGGGCTTGGCATCATCGCTATGGGCCGCCGCAGCGAAAAGAAATATCGCGGCTAGAGACGATATTGCTGAAAGCGGCCTCATCTTGCCTTCCGCCACATCGGCCAGATTTTCGGGCCATCCGGCACCCGCATCTCGCCGGTCAGCTCAAAGCCGAAACTTTGATAGATCGGGATGTTCGTGTCCTTGCTGGATTCCAGATAGCAGGGCATGTGCATCGCATCCACCGCCGCGAGGCGGTCGCGCATGATGACGCCGCCATAGCCTTTGCCCTGAAACGCCGGATCGGTGCCGATGGTTTGCAGATACCAGTGCGGCTCATGCGGATGGTGTTTCTCCATCATGCCCGTCGTCCCCAGCACACGAAAAATGTTGCCGCCGAATGCCGATAGCAGCGCGGGGCCGTTGGTGATGTAAGCGGTGAACGGCACATCCCATTCGTGCGGCGGCCGCCACAGGGTCACGGACTCGTAATTGCCGGTCGTGTAGCAGGAGCGATGCGGCGCGCCGAGCTTGAACAGAATCCGCATGACGGATTCCAGTTTCTTCAGCCGCGTCGCATCGTCGGGCAGGAAGAACGAAAACACCGGATCAGTGTAGAACGCCCGGGCCAGCGATTGCGCCAGCGGAACGGTGTCCATAACCGTCGCCTCGCGAACGGATGTCTGCGGCATGGTGCGTTCTCCAATCCCCGCGCCGACTATAGCGTGAAAGCGCCGCGCCGCATCCGCTTGTATTTCGCTGCCGCATGGTGCGAGATTTCCGCTGGATCTGCGTTGGGGGAAGCTATGCGGTTTGCAACAATTCGCGCCTTGGTTCTGTGTTCGGCAGCGGCGCTGGCCATATCGGGCACGGCGTCCGCAGCGCCGCCTTCCGCGACGGCGTCCTATCAGGCCGCCGTGAAGGATTATTTCGACACGCAATGGAAGCTGCACCCCACAGCGGCTACCGCGACCGGACTGCACAATTGGGATGACCAGATCGATGACGTGTCCGCCGCGGCGCACACCAAAGAAGTCACCCTGCTGAAGGTGTTGAAGGCCCGGCTGCAGGCTGTTGATGGCAGCAAACTTTCGCTGACGGACCGTGACGACCGCGACGTGCTGGTGGGTGAGATCGACCGGACACTTCTGGAAGACGAGACGATCCAGTTGTGGCGGCACGATCCCGGCACCTATGTGAACATCCTCACCTATGCCGCGTTCCAGCTGATCGAGCGCGATTTCGCGCCGCTGCAGGAGCGCATGAAAAACACCATCGCGCGCGAGAAACTGATGCCCGCGATGCTGGCCGAGGGCAAACGCAACCTCACCGACATGCCGCCCGTGTTCATCGACGTGGCGCTGGACAATCTCGGCGGCGGTATCGATTTTCTCAGCAAGGACGTTCCGGCCGCGTTCAAGAGCGTGAACGATCCGGCGCTGCAGAAGCAGCTTGCCGATTCCACCAAGGCGGCGGTGGATACGGCCAACGATTTCAAGGCGTGGCTCACCGCGCAGAAGCCCAACGCGCATGGCTCCTTCATGATCGGGCGCGAAGGATTGCAAAAACTACTGGCCAGCGATCTTGTCGATGTGCCGGTGGAGAAAGTTCTGGCGGCGGGCGAAGCGCAGCTGGCGAAGGACCGCGCGGATTATCTCGCCACCGAAAAATTGGTCGATCCGAAAAATCCCGACAAGGCGATGGATGAGGTGGAGGCCGATCATCCCGATGCCGCGCATCTCATCTCGGAGGCGCGCAACGGACTCGTGGGTTTGCAAGCTTACATCACGCAGCATCACATTCTCACGCTGCCGTCGCAGATGCTGCCGGAAGTGGCGCCGACGCCGCCTTTCGCCCGCGCGGTGATCTTCGGTCAGACCGATGCGCCCGGCGCGCTCGAAACCCATGCGACCAAGGCGTATTATTTCATCACGCCGCCGGAGCCGACATGGACGCAGGCGCGGCAGGACAAGCTGCTGTCCTATTTCAACCGCTCCTTCCTGCAGAACCTGACGGTGCATGAATCGCTGCCGGGACATTTCACACAATATCTTTTCCAGCACGCGAACCCGCAATGGTCGCTGGTGCGCAAGACCGCCGGTTCCTACACCACCACCGAAGGCTGGGCGCATTACAGCGAGCAGATGATGATCGAGCAGGGTCTCAGCAAAGGCGATGCGAAGGTGCATCTGGCGCAGATCAACGATGCGCTGCTGCGCGATTGCCGCCTCATCGGCTCCATCGAAATGCACACCGGCCGGATCACGATGGCGCAGGATGTCGACATGATGGAGAAGCAATGCTTCCAGTCGCCGGCGGTAGCGCCCGGCGAGGCCAAGCGCGGCACGTCCGATCCCGGCTACTACTCCTACACGTTGGGCAAGCTGGAAATTCTGAAGCTGCGCGCCGATGCGCAGAAAAAAGACGGCGCGAATTTCAACCTCACCAAATTCCACGACGCGTTCATGAATTCGGGACTGGTGCCGGTCTCGATCATCCGCCGCGAGATGGGCGTGGAAGGATCGTCGCTGTAGCGGCGAATATGCGCGCGATTGGGGCCGCTTTCGCCGTCTCACTGCTGCTTGCGGCGGGAAGCGGCGCTGCCGCGCAAAAAGTCGATCCGGCGCTCGATGCCTATTTGACGCCGCAGACATTGGCGACATTGCCGGACGGGCGGCACATCCATCTGTTCTGCATGGGACAGGGTTCGCCCACCGCCATCGTCGCGCCGGGCTGGCACATCCCCGCGCTCGGCTGGAATCGCATCCAGCCGCTGATGGCGAAAGTCACGCGCGTCTGCATCTATGACCGCGCCGGTTACAGCTTCAGCGATCCGGGACCGATGCCGCGCGATACGGCGGCGGAAGTCAAAGACCTGCATGGCGCGTTGCAGGCCGCGCATATTGCAGGGCCGTATATTCTCGTCGGCCATTCGCTCGGCGGCTTCGATGCGCGGCTGTTCGCCTACACCTATCCGAAAGAGACGGCGGGGCTGTTGTTGCTCGATCCGCCGAACGAGAACATCTACCGGCGCATGCATTCGCCGCCGGACGAGGACGTCGATCTGTATCGGCATTGCGGCGAACTGGCGCGGCAACATCCGCTTGGCTGGGACAGCAAATGTCTCGACATCAGGCTGACGCCGCGCTGGTCCGCGGCAATGCGCGCCAAGGTCTGGGCCGATCAGCAGCACTCGTATTGGTACGACACGATTGTCTCGGAAGACATCAGCATGGTCACACGCTCCGCCGATGAACTTGCCGCGGCGCGGCGGCCATTGGGCGCGATCCCGATCGTCCTTCTGCAAGCCGATACGAATTGCGCGGGAGCCGATCCCAAATCCTTCGACGCCAAACGCTGTGCCGAACTCGAAAGCCAGGCGCATGATTCAACGCGCGGCGTCAAACGCATCGTCGCCGGCGCTAGCCACATGATCCAGGACGACAAACCGGACGCAGTTCTCGCCGCCTTCCGCGAGATCGTAGAGATTTCACGGGCGTCCGGGCTGGCAACAGCCGCGGCGAAGTGAACCTCACGATCCCAACGGCGCGCAAAGCCTCTTTGGATTGGCGCTCAGCGTGAAATGGCTGCTGTCAGGCCGGATCTTGAGTTCGTCGAAGCGCGTGAAAAAGTAGGGATAGTTGATTTGCCGCGATATCAGAAAGCGGCGGGCGAGCACGAGAAGCTTGGGAAGCTCGCGGCGATTTTCGGGCTGATTGGCCGTCGCGAAATCAGCACTGATGATCCCGGCGTTTCTCTCTTCCTCATCATCGATGCGGCGCCAATTTTCGAGGCCCTCATACAGGCTGGCATAGGTTAAGCGCTCATTCAGCCCCAGAAGCTGTCCCGCCGGGCTCGACTTCGCGCTGTCCCATGCGCTCGTATGTGTGTTCCACAAGAAGGGCGTGTAGGCGTGGTTCAGGCGTGCGTCCGCGGGCGCCACGTCAAGCCAATGTTCGAGCGCATCAAGCCGGCGCACGGTGCATTCGTCGCCGGCGCGAATGTCCTCCCAGCGCGCACGGTCGTCAGCCAATTCCGCGTGAAGCGCATCGCGGAGCTGCGCAAGATCGCTTCTCTGACGGAACGTATCGACGACCTGCCCGGCGCCCAGCGCGATGAGGACGCCCAGAACGATGATGCCCACTTCGCCGGCAAATTCGCGCCAGCCATGCAGCGGCTTAGGCAGATGAAAACGCATGCGATGGCCCCGCCGATCAGACGGAAGGTAGCAGAAGGGTGGGCTTGCCAGAAAGTAAAAATAAAATGTCATGGCCCGCCGGAGAGCGGTGTTGGTGTTTACGCTTTGCGCGAACTTACCTGTTCAATTCCTTCATCGCGTTATCCAAGCCCTGAATCGTCAGCGGGTACATGCGGTCGCCAAGGATTTGGCCGATGAGGCTGATGGATGGCGTGTAGTCCCAGTGCTTCTGCGCCACGGGATTGAGCCACACGACATGCTCATAAATCTGCGTCACGCGGTCGAGCCATAGCGCGCCGGCTTCTTCGTTCCAATACTCCACGCTGCCGCCGGGATAGGTGACTTCATAGGGCGACATGGTCGCGTCGCCGACGAAGATCACTTTGTAGTCGTGCGGGAATTTGTGCAGCACGTCCCAGGTGTTCGATTTCTCGTTGTGACGGCGGCGATTGTCCTTCCACACGCTCTCATAAAGACAGTTGTGGAAGTAGAAGAATTCCATGTGCTTGAATTCGGTTTTCGCCGCGCTGAACAATTCCTCGCAAAGTTTGATGTAAGCATCCATCGAGCCGCCGATGTCGAAGAAGATCAGAACCTTCACCGTGTTGTGGCGTTCGGGAATAAGCTTCAGATCGAGATAGCCCTTGTTCGCCGTGTCCTTGATCGTGCCGGGCAGGTCGAGTTCGACCTCCGCGCCCTGCCGCGCCCATTTGCGCAAGCGGCGCAGCGCCACTTTGATATTGCGCGTGCCGAGTTCGACGCTGTCGTCGAGATTTTTATATTCGCGCTTGTCCCAGACCTTCACCGCCTTGCCGTGACGGCCCTTGTCCTGGCCGATCCTGACACCTTCCGGGTTGTAGCCCGCATTTCCAAAAGGCGAGGTGCCGCCGGAGCCGATCATCTTCGATCCGCCTTCGTGGCGTTTCTTCTGTTCTTCGAGGCGCTGCTTCAGCGTCTCCATCAATTTTTCCCAGCCGCCCATGGCTTCGATCTGTTTCTTCTCCTCCTCGGAGAGAAACTTTTCGGTCAGCGCCTTCAGCCACTCTTCGGGGATTTGCGCCAGCAGCGACGCGTCGATGCCTTCAAGCCCCTTGAAGACATGGCCGAAGACCTGATCGAATTTGTCGAGGTTGCGTTCGTCCTTCACCAGCGCGGTGCGCGACAGGAAATAGAAGTCGTCGATCTTCATATCGATGACGCCTTTGTCCAGCGCGTCCATCAGCGCCAGATATTCCTTCAGCGTCACCGGAATGCGGGCGGCGCGCAGCTCGTCGAAGAATTGAAAGAACATCGCAAATACCTCGTTCCCGGCAGGCTAAGCCGCCGGGCACAGAGGTTCAATCCCCGTGGAATCGGGCCGGATTGACGTCGCGGCACTTACTGTTGCGTCACGCGCCAGATCATATTGCCGGTGTCGTCGGCCACCAGAAGCGCGCCTTGCTTGTCGATGGCGACGCCGACCGGGCGGCCCCGCGCATCGCCATTGGCATCCACAAACCCCGTCAGCACATCGACCGGTTGGCCCACCGGCTTTTCACCATCGAATTTGATGAACACCACGTCATAGCCGTTGATCGGTTTCCTGTTCCACGAACCGTGCTGACCGATAAAGACACCCGACGAATAATCGGAGCCGAGCTTGTTGTTGTCCGCGAAGCTCAAGCCGAGCGACGCGGTGTGCGTGCCGAGCGCGTAGTCGGGCGGGATGGCTTTGGCGACCATCGCCGGATTCTTCGGCGTCACGCGATCATCGACATGCTGGCCATAATAGCTCCATGGCCAGCCATAGAACGCGCCTTGCTTCACAGACGTCATGTAATCGGGGACCAGATCGCCGCCGATCTCGTCGCGTTCGTTGACCGCGGTCCACAACGCGCCCCCCGGCGACCAGCCCATGCCGTTGGGATTGCGGATACCCGACGCATAGATGCTGTGCTCTCCGGTCTTCGGATCGACTTCCCAGATCGCAGCGCGGCCTGCTTCCTTGTCGAGACCGTTCTCGCCCGCATTGCTGTTGGAGCCGACAGTGACATAAAGCTTCGAGCCATCCGGGCTGGCGATGACGTTCTTCGTCCAGTGATGATCGATGGGGCCGCCGGGAAGATCGGTGACTTTGCGCGGTGCCTCCGCGATATGCGTTTCGCCGGTGTGATAGGGAAACGCGAGCAGCGCATCGGTGTCGGCGACATAGAAGGTGTCGCCGATCAACGCCATGCCGAACGGCGCGTTCAATCCGGAGATAAAGACCGTGCGCTTGTCGGCAACGCCGTCGCCATCGGTGTCACGCAACAGCGTGATGCGGTTTGCGCTGACGGTGGTCAGGCCTTCGACGCGGCGCACCAGGCTTTCGATCCAGCCGCCATATCCCATCGTGTCGGCCCAGGACGTGCCTTTGTTCGTCTCGGCGACGAGAACATCGCCATTGGGAAGAACATAGAGCCAGCGCGGATGGATCAACTTGCCGGCGAACGCCCTGACCACAAGTCCCGGCGCAGCCGTCGGCGTCGCCCCGTTCGTCCACTTCGCGGCGCCCGCCGTATTGTCCATGGGAATCAGCGCCTGGTCGGGCGCGGGCAGCGTTGGATTCGGCCCGTAGCTCGCCTCTTTCGGCAGGTCGGCATTGTTGCCGCAGCCGGCCAGCGCCAGCATGGCCACGCCGGCGAACAGCAAAGTTCCTGACTTTCTCATGAAACATCCTCGCTCGGTCGCGTCTATCTAAAGCGCGACCGGCGATGGCGTTCCTCTCAAGGCCCCTGCCGAAACGACGCGGCGCTATTTCGCCGCCGAAAGCGTGGTGCAATAGAGCGGAAAATCACCCTTGGGCGTGTTGTGCTCGATCTGCATGACGCTGCAATCCACCAGATAGCCATTGCGGGCGATGGTGACGGTCAGGCGCGAGCCGCCAGTCTTCCGGTCAACGCCTGTGCGCATGAGCATGGGCGGCGCCGAGCCGTCCGTCGCCATCAGCGATTTGTCGTTGGCACTGACGATGCCATCCGGGTCCACCACCGGGCCGGGCTGGCGCACGCGCACCGTGCCGACGCGGCCCTCGCCATCGCTATAGCGGCAGATGCCCAGGACGTTCGTATCGTCCTTGGACGCCAGCAGCGAATCGAGGTGGAAGGTCTTGAACTGGGTAGGGCACAGCACACCGGTCTGGGCCTGCCTGTAGGAGCCGTCCATGTTGCGGGTCCAGCCATTGGTGCCGCCGGTGATCGCCTGCAGCACGCTGCTGACGGGCGCCAAAGGATTGGGTGGCGCGTCCCCGGCAAGGACGGAAGAACCGGACGAGATCAGGACCGCAAAAACCGCTCCGGCCGCAACGCGCATATGCATGAAAATCCCCTTGGGTCGTACAGTCCGAAGTCTACCGCGCGCCAGCGGCCACCGCCAGCGGGTCACAAAAGCGAAAAAATCGAGGTTAAAATCGCGCGAAAGCGTTACTGCGCTATTTCTTTTTGCGCATCCGCATAGACCGCGTTCAGAAAATCCTTTTCCGTCGCCGTATCGCGCGGATCGGCATATTCGACCGTCGCCTGCACGGCCCAGTTCTTCACCTGCGCACCCGCGAACAGCGTGCGATATTCCAGCGACTCCGCATGGGCGGTACGATAGGTGCGCGCGAACACCGCGAGGGGCGCGGTTTTGGCACCCAGCGTGATCGTCGTTTCGGAGATCATCGTGCCGCCGGTGCCTTCCTGTTCGGTGAAGGCCGGCGCCAATGCCGCCTTCGCGTCATAGGGCCCGGTCAGCGGCGTCAGCGTAATGGTGCCATAGACTCCATCCAGCGCCGCGTAAGAACACAGATCCGCGCCGGTCAGCACATCGCTCTCGCTCGCCGCATCGCGCTCGAAAGGGCCGATCTTCGCCGGACAGATGAAACCGGACGCGGTGTGAATCTTCGCGCCATCCTTGCCGTCGGTAAACGGATCGGCGGTTTGCGCGAGTGCGGGAGAGGCCGTGAGCAAAGCACAAAAAATGAGAGAAGTTTTCATGCCGGCATCATGTCATGCCCTGCGCGCGCGGGCCACCCGAACGATCATGGGGCCGGCGGCAGATGCTTTTGGAAGAACGCTTCCATCGAAAGATTGAGCGCATGGTGGAAAGCCTTGCGGTCGAACCCGTTCGGCTCGCGGCAGATCAGGGGAAACAGCCAGCCCGGACAAGGCGTCAGGAACGAAAAATGCGAGGCGCCCGGCACGGCGCGATAGTCCGGCGGCGTGGGCAGTAAGGCGCGCACCACGGCTTCGTTCGTCGCATAGGGCACGCTGCGGTCTTCGGTGCCGTTCCAAAGCTGCACCGGCACAGTCACCTGCGAGAGCCCGTTCGGCGCGAACGCAAAACCATATCCGGGCGCCGCGATGACAGCCGCCTTGATGCGCGGGTCATGAATCCATACCGATGCGGGCACCGGCGACGGCAGCGTCTTCCACAATGTGCAGGCAAATTCCGGTTGCGATTTGCAATGCGCCGTCAGGAGCGCGACATCCGGCACGCCGCCGACAGACACAAGCGCGGTAAATCCGCCGGCAGAGACTCCAAACATGCCGATGCGCGCCGGATCGATCCGGTTTCGCGCGGGCCATTGTTTCAGCATGTAGTCGATGACGAGATGAATATGGCGCGGGCGGTCGATCAGCCAGCGCGGCGTTCCGACATAAGACGTGTCGCTGGCATTGTCGCCGGTATGCGTGACCGCCGCGACGATGAACCCCGCCGACGCCAGCGCCAGTGCGGTATCGGAATGGCTCGCAAACAATCCGTTATTGCCGTGCGAGATCACGATGAGCGGAAGATCGCGCCCTGTGACGGCGCCGTCCGTCGCGACCGATTGCATGGACAATCCCATCAGCGTGGGGTCAGGTTTGGAATCGGTCGGATACCAGATGCCGACATCCAGCGGCTTGTCCTGCGGATCGCGGATCGTCACCTGCTGAAACCCGACGGGATGTTCGGAGGTCGCCGCATTGAAATATTGCGATGCCGTCAGCCCCGCGATTACCAGAACCAGCAGCAGCACAACGCCGCCGATGATCTTGAGTATGAGTTTCATGAGAAATGCGCCCCAGGCCCGGTACTTATCTACCGTTCATTGCAAAACTTACAACCTGCCGCAAAGATTATTCCAGTCCGAATGAATAGACTTGCGTTCAGATCGTGGGGGCAAACGGCGTGGCGATACCTGACGGCAATGAAGCGGCCCGGCCTTTCCTTCCCGCCGAGGATTTTGAAAAGAGCAAGGCCTTCTACGGAGCATTGGGCTTTCGCAAATTACTCGACAGCGAAGTGGCGATCTTCGCCATCGGCTCGACCAGCTTCATCCTCTCGCACTTCGAGCAGGAGGATCACAACTTTATGATGCAGTTGATGGTGGACGATCTCGATGGCTGGT
>DATCFN010000048.1:0-8515 GCA_036509475.1 Rhizomicrobium sp.
TTGGCGCGCGACAGCCCGCCATTGTTCGTGAACCACGAAAAAGCATCGTCATCCAGCATGACGGTCCACTGATAGGCATAGTAACCGGCCGCATAGCCATTCGCCCAGATGTGCAGGAAATAGCTGGAACGGTAGCGCGTCGGCACGTTCGGAAAATCCGTATGCGTATCGGCCAGCGCCTTCGTCTCGAACGCATCCACATCCTGTTTCGGCGCGCTGGCCGCCAACGAGTGCCACTGCATGTCGAGTTCGGATGCGGCGAGCAATTCGCCAAGTTCATATCCCTGATCCCAGGTGGACGACTTCTTGATCTTGTCCACCAACGCCTGCGGGATCGGCGTGCCGGTCTTGTAGTTCACCGCATAGTGCTTCAGCACGTCAGGATAAAGCGCCCAATGCTCGTTGAACTGCGAGGGGAATTCCACCCAGTCGCGCGCCGTGTTGGTGCCCGACAGCGTCGGATATTCCTGATTGGCGAACAGGCCATGCAGCGCATGGCCGAATTCGTGGAACATCGTCGTCACATCGTCGAAGCTGATGAGTGCGGGCTGTCCCGGCTGCGGCTTGGCGAAGTTGGCGACGTTGTAGACGACCGGCTTGGTCCCCATCAGATGCGACTGGCCGACGAAATTGCTCATCCACGCGCCACCGGATTTGTTGTCGCGCTTGAAGTAGTCGAAATAGATCATGCCCAGTTGCGAGCCGTCCTTGTCGAACACGTCGAACACACGCACATCGGGCTGATAGATCGGAATGTCGTGGCGTTCCTTGAACGTCACGCCATAGAGCTGCGTCGCAGCATAGAACACGCCGTCCTGCAGCACTTTGTTCAACTCGAAATAGGGCTTCAACTCGTTTTCGTCGAGGTCGTATTTCGCCTTGCGCACGCGCTCTGAATAAAGCTGCCAGTCCCACGGCTTCAGGTCGAAATGCTTGCCGTCCTTGTCGATCTCGGCCTGGATCTGGCGCGCTTCATCGGCCGCCTTGGCGGCCGTCGGCGGCACAAGCTGGCCGATAAAATGCTGCACGGCTTCCGGCGTCTGGGCCATTTGGTCGTAAAGCACATAGGCGGCGTAGTTCGGATAGCCCAGAAGCTTGGCTTTTTGCGCGCGAAGCTGGGCAAGCTGCTGGATGATGCCGCGCGTGTCGTTGGCGTCGCCCTTTTCCGCGCGCGTCCACGAAGCGTTGAACAACTTCTCGCGCGTGTCGCGGTCGGTGAGTTCGGCCAGGGCCGGCTGCTGGGTCGTGTTTTGCAGCGGAATGACAAACTTGCCCTTCATGCCGCGATCTTCCGCTGCCTTGGCGGCGTTCGCGATTTCCGCATCGCTGAGACCGGCCAGCGCGGCCTTGTTGTCGACGACGAGCGCCCCGGCCTTGGTGGCGGCCAGCAGCTTCTGCTGGAACGCGGTTTCGAGCGTCGCATCCTGCTTGTTGATTTCGCGCAGCTTCGCCTTGTCGGCATCGGACAGATTGGCGCCGGCATGGACGAACTGCGTGTAGTAAAGTTTCGTCAGCTGCAGCGCTTCGCCGGTGAGCTTCATCTTTTCGCGCGCGTCGTAAACGGCTTTGACCCGGGCAAAGAGCTTGGGGTTGAGATTGATCGTGTCCTGAAAGGTCGCCAGTTTCGGCGCTTCGTCGGCCTGCGTCTTGTCCAGCGTGTCGTTGGTGTTGGCCTGTACGACGCCGAAGAATGTTTCGGAGACGCGGTCGAGCATGCGGCCCGACTTTTCCATGGCCACGATGGTGTTCTCGAAGGTCGGCTTGGCCGGATTGTTGGCGATGGTGTCGATCTCGGCGAGATTCTGCTTCATCGCCTCGTCAAAGGCGGGCTCATAATCGCTGTCCTTGATCTTGTCGAACATCGGCGCCTCGAGCGGCAGCGTGCTTGGTGCGTCGAACGGGTTGGCGGCGGCCGGCGTGCCGGACAGAGCGCAGACGGCCAGCGCGAGCGAGGCGGCCGTGCCAAGGCAAAGCGTGCGGATGCGATACATGTGATGAAATTCCCCTGAGGATTTGGCGGCTTGAGCCGCCGCGAGAAACAGAAACTTCCGTCACATTAG
Source organism: Rhizomicrobium sp. (assembly GCA_036509475.1). Lineage (GTDB taxonomy): Bacteria > Pseudomonadota > Alphaproteobacteria > Micropepsales > Micropepsaceae > Rhizomicrobium. The sequence goes on from DATCFN010000048.1 coordinate 2,061, forward strand.
CCGCTTCGATTTGCGGGAGCCACCCGCCGGAGCGCGGCTTCAGCCAGAAGTGAAGGATCATGGTCGCGTGGGATTGTCGCGCCACTTACGCCGCAGCGCACAATAAGGCGCGGAAGCGGCTAGTTTCTAGACATGCTCCAGCAGCGCCACCGTTCCCAGGCTGCCATCCGCGCAAACCGACACCACGCCGCGCGAGCCCTTGGGCATCGTGCCCAGTTCTTTCGCCGCCTGGCTCAGGATACGCGCGCCGGTTGCGGCAAACGGATGACCGATGGCGAGCGAGCCGCCATGCGGGTTCACGCGGTCCCACGGAAACGCGCCGAGATCAAAATCGACGCCCGCTTTTTCGCGGCGATAGACGGGATCGGACGCCGCCTTGATGTTTGCCAGAACCTGCGCCGCGAAAGCTTCATGGATATTCCACAGCGCGACGTCCGCGAACTTCAATTTGTTGCGTGCGAGCAGGCGCGGAATAGCCCGTGCCGGCGCCATCAGGATTCCCTCTTCGTGGAAGTCCATTGCCTGTACCTGAAAATCGACGAACTTGATGGCTGGCGGATTGCCCAGACGCTTCAGGCCCTCGCCATCGCACACCCAGATCGATGACGCGCCATCGGTGTTCGGCGAGGAATTGCCGGCGGTCAGCGTTCCCGCGCCGGTATGATCGAAGGCAGGCTTGAGACTCGCGAGTTTTTCCAGCGACGTGTCGCGGCGCGCGATGGTGTCGTGATCGACACCACCAAAAGGAATGACGAGATCCTTGAAGAAGCCGGAATCCTGTCCCGCGATCGCGCCCTGATGACTGAGCAGCGCGCGCTTGTCCTGGTCTTCGCGCGAAATTTGAAAGTGCTTGGCGGTGTCTTCGGTGTGATCTCCCATCGAACGCCCGCTTTGGCGGTTCGCCCAGCCGTGGATCGGCAGGTCAAAATCCTGCGGCGTGACTTTCTGCAATGTCGCCAGCGCGCCGGCCGGATTCTTGGCGAATTGCCCGAGCACGCTGTCCGCGAACTGCGCCTTTAACGCCAGAGGCACGTGGCTCATCGTTTCCACACCGCCGACCAATGCCAGATGAAGGTCGCTGCGTCCCATCATGCCCGACGCTTCAATGGTGCCGATGAAACTGGTCGAGCACGCCATGACGGTCGAGAATGCCGGAATGTTCGGCGACATCTTGGCTTCGAAAATCAGTTCTCGCGCGATGTTGGTAACCGTCGCGTCAGGAATGACCTGGCCCCAGATCACAAAGTCCGGCGTGGTGCGCGCGTTCATGGCCTTCAGCACGGGAATCGAAAGTTCGATGGCAGTGTGCCCGGCAAAAGCCGTTCCGGCCTTCACGAACGGTGTGCGAACACCCGGGACGATGAAAACATCCGCCATGCTATCCCCTTGCCGGGACCGGGCATGAAACCCGTTCGCTTTCCGGCCACCTATCGTGTTTACTTTAACACGACGGCTATCGGACAAATATCTCGGGCGTAACAATCCTGCGCCGTTTCTAGCGCGTTGTTTATGAAATAACTTCAATAGCACGGTCGAGAAACGTCACCGACCATGCATCCAAATTGCCATTTCACGCGTTATCCACCGCCTCGTGGCTCTATAAAATTGTCATCGGGCGGATTGCCGTATTCTCATCACCCTTGGATACCCCTTATCATCTCATGGAAAATTTGTGGCAATTCCTTCTTCGCATACTCGGCCCTTTCCACGGTGGAAAGAATACGTCTCAACCTGAACCGCCGATCCGTTCCGAGCTGTTCAGTCTGGACCGCCTTGAACAACACGCCGAAAGTCTCGCGGCGGCACAACCCATATCGACGCGCAATCCGCGCGGCAAAGGTCTGGCCAAACGGCTTGATGAGAACAACAGGGCGTTGATCGCGGCCTATCGCGCCGTCAGCCAGGCGACGGAAGACGGCCGCTCCATCACGCCCGCAGCCGAATGGCTGCTCGACAATTTCTATGTCGTCGACGAACAGATTCGCGAGATCAAGGACGATCTGCCGGCGGGATTTTATCGCAGGCTTCCCAAACTCGCCGAAGGCCCACTGAAAGGTTTTCCCCGCGTTTTCGGCGTGGCGTGGGCGCTCGTCGCGCACACTGACAGTGCGTTCGATTTGCAGAAGCTCACGCGCTTCGTCGAGGCGTATCAGCGGGTGCAACCGCTGACCATCGGCGAGTTGTGGGCGCTGGCAATCACGTTGCGCGTCACGCTGGTGGAAAACTTGCGCCGCCTGTCCGAAGCGATCATCGCGCGCCTCTCCGCCAGTCACGACGCCGATATGCTGGCCGACCGCATCCTGGGCACGGATACGCACAGTCCCGAGCCGGAAGCCGTGGCGATCGATCTGCTCAATCGTACACCGTGGTCGACGGCCTTCGCCGTGCAGCTGGCGATGCGTCTTCGCGATCGCGATCCCGACGATACGCCGGCATTGCGCTGGCTCAATCAGAAGCTGGCGGCGCAAGGCACCATGACGGACCAGATCGTCCGCGAAGACGTGCAGCATCAGGGCGCGCTGAACGTCACCATCCGCAATGTCGTGACAAGCATGCGCTTGATCACGACGATCAACTGGCCGGAATTTTTTGAGAGCGTCAGCCTCGTCGATGCCACGCTGCGCGCGGGCAGCGACTTCGCCGCGATGGATTTTCAGACCCGCGATCTTTATCGCCGTGCCATCGAGGAGTTGGCGCGCGGCTCCGGCAAAAGCGAGATCACCGTGGCACAGGCCGCTGTCGCCGCCGCGCAGCGCGCGCGCGCGGCGCGCAAAGATGGCCTGTCCGGCCGCGAAAGCGATCCCGGCTTCTATCTGATCGCGCGCGGCCGGCGGGAATTCGAAAAGCAGATCACTGCGCACGTATCCGCCAAGACGCGGCTCATTCGCGCCCATTCGGATATTGGCGTCATCAGCTATGTCGGCTTGATCGCAATCTTCACCGCTGCGATTCTCGGCACTGCCATTTACCTCACGGGCCATGCCGGGCATATCAACGCCACGGTCGGCACGCTTGTCCTGCTCGCGATACTGGGCGTGATCCCGGCATCGGATGTCGCCATCGCGCTGGTCAATCGTTTCATCACCCATCAGGTCGGCGCCATGCTATTGCCGGCACTGGAGCTTCGCGTCGGCATACCGGACGAGATGCGCACCATTGTCGTGGTGCCGACGCTGCTCACGTCCCGCGCCGCCATCGACGAACAGATCGAGCGTCTCGAAGTTCACTATCTGGGCAACCCCGATGACAGTCTGACGTTCGCGTTGCTATCGGACTGGACGGACTCGGCCACCGAACACGCACCGAACGACGATGTGCTTCTGGCCACGGCCGCCGCCGGCGTCGCGCGGTTGAACGCACGTTACGCCAAGCCGGGCGAAGAGGACCGCTTCTTCCTCCTGCACCGCCGCCGCTTGTGGAATGGCGGCGAAGAAAAATGGATCGGCTGGGAACGCAAGCGCGGCAAACTTCACGAACTGAACCGCCTGCTGCGCGGCGCAACCGATACGAGCTTCGTCGCCATCGACGGCAAAATGCCTTCGCTGCCGGCGGCGATCCATTACGTTGTGACGCTCGATGCCGATACGCGCATGCCCATCGGCACGGTCAAACGGCTGGTCGGAAAGATGGCGCATCCGCTGAACAAGCCACAATACGATCCCGCCTTGCGCTTTGTCGTGGCGGGCCACGCCATCCTGCAGCCGCGCGTCACGCCGTCCTTGCCGATCGGGCGCGAAGGCTCGCTCTATCAGCGCGTCTTCTCGGGCCCCAACGGTCTTGACCCCTATGCGTTGGCGATTTCGGATGTCTATCAGGATCTTTTCGAGGAAGGCTCCTATGTCGGCAAAGGCATTTACGACGCCGATATTTTCGAAGCAGTCATGCAGGATCGCATTCCCGACAACGCCGTTCTGAGCCACGATCTTCTCGAAGGCATCTTCACGCGTGCCGGACTGGCGAGCGATATCGAAGTCGTCGAAGAGTTTCCGTCGCGCTACGACGTGGCATCCGCACGCCAGCATCGGTGGGTGCGCGGCGACTGGCAGTTGTTGCCATGGATTTTCGGCATCGGCCTCAAGTCCCAGGAGGATCGCAACCACAATCCCGTCTCGCTGATGGGCCGGTGGAAGCTGCTGGACAATCTTCGCCGCTCACTCTCCGCGCCCGCCGCTCTGCTCGCCTTCATCGCCGGATGGCTTCAGCCCCTGCCGATCGGGGTGGTCTGGACGCTCTTCATTATCGCGACAATCGCGTTGCCGCCGCTTCTGCCGGCTTTTGTCGGCCTCATTCCGCGCCGTGTCGGCGTTTCCGCGCGCAGCCATCTGCGCAACGTGCGAGATGATTTCGTTCTCGGCTTCCTGCAAAGCTCCTTCCTCATTATTTTTCTCGCGCATCAGGCATGGCTTATGGTCGATGCCATCCTGCGCACACTCTATCGCCTCTTCGTCGGGCGCCGCCGTTTGCTCGAATGGGTGACCGCCGCACAGGTCAAGCAGAACTTGGGCGGGGACACGCGCAGTCTGGCCGTGCAGGTCGCGGCGAGCGCCGCCTTTGCCGCGTTCATGGCGCTCATCACGTTCTTTGTCGGTCATCACTCCTGGTATCTTGCGGCGCCGCTTACGCTGCTCTGGGTACTTTCGCCATTGGTCGCGCATCAGGCGAGTGCGCCGCCGCCGCTGGACGGCCATATTGTCATAGCACCCGCCAAGGCAAGGGCGCTTCGCCTGATCGCCCGTCGCACATGGCGCTTCTTCGAGAAGTTCGTGACCGAAGAGGACAATGATCTGCCGCCGGATAATTTTCAGGAAGATCCACGGCCGATCGTCGCGCACCGCACATCGCCCACAAATATCGGGCTTTATCTTCTGTCGGCGGTTGCCGCGCGCGATTTCGGCTGGCTCGGCAGCTTCGACATGCTGGATCGCATCGAAGCAACATTCGCGACGATGCAGAAAATGGAACGCTTTCGCGGCCACTTTTACAACTGGTACGACACGAACGATCTGCGCGCGTTGCTGCCCAAATACATCTCGTCGGTGGATAGCGGCAATCTCGCCGGCCATTTGCTCTCTCTCGGCAATGCCTGCCGCGACATCTGCGCGGGTCCGACCGTCAGCGCGCGTTGGCGCACGGCCTTGCACGACACGCTTGATCTGGTGCGGGAAGCCGAAACCGCGCGCGCGAAAATGCGCGGCGCTACAGCCAATGCGGACTTGAACGCCGCGATGGACGATTTCGACGTCCTTCTGAAAGAGAAGGGCGACTCGCCCGCCAGCCTGTTCAAACTGCTCTCCGACATGATCGAAACGTCGGCCAAGATTGCGCAGGCGGCGCGGGCGGACGAATCTGCCGCCGCCGCCGCGGAGGTTGCGGTCTGGGCCGATGCGCTGCATGCGTCCGTCACCTCGCACAAACGCGATTTCGAATTTCTTCTTCCATGGGCCGGTGTGGTTCAACCCGCCCCGAAGCAGGCCGCGAACAGCCAGCCTGACGAGCTTTCCGCATTGCTCGGTACGCTCCCGACGCTGGGCGACATCAAACTCCACTGTGAAGCGGCGCTCAAACTGCTCGAAGGCCAAAGCGACAAGGATGCGTTGATCGAAGCGCTGGAAATATCGTCGCATCGTGCCGACCTGGCGTTCCAGCGTCTGCATGCGCTGGCGGACGCCGCCAAGTCCATGTTCACGGAAATGGAATTCGGCTTTCTGTTCAACCCCGACCGCCAGCTTCTTTCCATTGGATATCGCGAGGCGGACGGCAGCCTCGATCCCAACTTCTACGATCTTCTGGCGTCCGAAGCGCGGCTTGCCAGTTTCATCGCCATCGCAAAGGGCGACATTCCCGCCAAGCACTGGTTCCGCATGGGGCGCACCCTGACCCCGATCGACGGCGGTTCGGGCCTGATCTCGTGGTCCGGTTCGATGTTCGAATATCTCATGCCATCGCTGGTGATGCGCGCACCGAGCGGAAGCCTGCTCGAACAAACCAACAAGCTGATCGTGCGGCGTCAGGAAGAATATGGCGATCAGCTTGGCGTGCCGTGGGGTATGTCGGAATCGCAATACAATGCGCGCGATCTGGAACAGACTTACCAATATTCGAGCTTCGGCGTCCCCGATCTCGGCTACAAGCGCGGCCTTAGCGAGAACACCGTCATCGCGCCCTATGCCAGCGGGCTTGCCGCGATGATCGACCCCGCAGCCGCAGCGAAGAATTTCAAGCGCATGGCCGATATCGGGGCGCGCGGCGACTACGGCTGGTACGAAGCGCTCGATTATACGCCGTCGCGCCTGCCCGAAGGCGCGAAGGTCGCCATCATCCACGCCTTCATGTCGCATCATCAGGGCATGGCCCTTGTCGGCATCGCGAACGCGCTGCACGACGGCGCGATGCGCGAACGCTTTCACGCCGAACCCATCATTCAGGCGACGGAGTTGCTGCTGCAGGAACGCATG
>DATCFN010000049.1:0-5468 GCA_036509475.1 Rhizomicrobium sp.
ATTGTGTGTTGCATCGGGCGCTGCTGCTCTAAGGTGCGCCCATGAAAGACAAGACACGCGATGATGGGCGCGGCCCGTCCGGCCGGGGCGACGTGCTGCGCGTCAAGGTCAAGACCTCGAAGAAGCGCACATCCTCATCCAATCGCTGGCTCGAACGGCAGCTCAATGATCCTTACGTGCGCGCAGCCCAGAACAAGGGCTATCGCAGCCGCGCCGCGTTCAAGCTGGTCGAGCTGGACGACAAATTCCATTTTCTGAAAAAAGGCGCGCGTGTTCTCGATCTGGGTTCGGCGCCCGGCGGCTGGAGCCAGGTGGCGCAGGCGAAGGGCGCGCTGGTCGTCGCCGCCGATGTGCTGGACATGGAGCCGATCGCCGGCGTGCAATTCTTCGAGGCCGATCTCACCGATCCCGATGTGCCCGCGATGTTGAAGGCGGCGCTCGGCGGTCCGGCCGATCTGGTGCTGACCGACATGGCCGCGCCGACCACCGGCCACCGCGCCACGGACCATCTGCGCACGCTGGCGCTGTTCGAGATTGCGCTGGAAGTAGCGGAAGATACGCTGAGACCCGGCGGGATATTCGTCGGCAAAGTGTTTCGCGGCGGTGCAACAGGCGAATTGCTGGCGCGCATCAAAAAGCTTTTCCGCGACGTGAAGCACGTCAAGCCTGCGGCATCTCGCGCGGAATCGGTGGAGCTTTATCTGGTGGCGCAGGGATTCCGGGGTTAGGCTTTGGGAAAGTAAGGGGAGTCTTCATGCACGTTTTGATCGCCGGTCTCGGCGCTGCCATCCTTTTTGCCGCTGCGGCGGTGCCTGCCAACGCCGCCACCACGAAGCCGCCGGCGCATGCCGCCGCCAACAGCGCGGATACCCGGTTCGAAGCGATCTACACCAAGGAATGGAAGTGGCGCAAAGACCAGTTCGCGGGCGGCGAAGACGACACGAAGGAAATCGAGGATCACCTGCCGAAGGTCGATCCGGCGACACAGGACGCGCGCCAGCATTATTGGGAAGACGTGCTGCGCCAGGTGAAGGCGATCCCGCGCGATCAGCTCTCGCCCAAGGAACAGATCAATTACGACGTCTATGTGCCGCAGATCGAAGTGCTGATCGCGGATCAGAAATTCCGCACCTACGAAATGCCCGCCAATTCCGACACGACGTTCTGGACCGACATGGGCTACGTCGCGCGGCAGAATTTCCAGAACGTGAAAGACTATCAGAACTGGATCGCGATGATGCGCGACATCCCGCGCTATTATCACGAACAGATGGATGAGATGCGCGCGGGCCTGAAACGCGGCTTCACGCCGCCGCAGGTGACGTTGCAGGGCCGCGATTCGTCCATCAGCAATGTCGTCAACGCCAAGCCGGAAGATTCGCTTTTCTACACGCCGTTCAAAGCCATGCCCGGCATCCCCGCCGATCAGCAGGCGGCGTTGCGGGCGCAGGCCGTGGACGTCATCACCAACACGGTCGTTCCGGTCTATCGCGAATTGCTGACCTTCTGGAACACCGAATATGTGCCCGGCGCGCGCAAGACGCTGGCCGCCGAAGACATGCCGGACGGCAAGGCGTTCTATCGGGCGCAGATCATCGAATACACCACGCTCGATATGTCGCCCGCCGACATCCACAAGCTGGGCGAACAGGAAGTCGCATCGCTGCACGCGCAGATGATCGACGCGATGAAGCAGACGGGGTTCAAGGGCGACTTCGCCGCGTTCCAGCAATATCTGCGCACCGATCCGCAGTTCTACGCCAAGACGCCGCAGGAATTGCTCGACAAGGCCGCGTGGATCGCCAAGGAGTTCGACGGCAAGGCATCGCAATTCTTCGGCCTGCTGCCGCGCTCGCGCTTTGCGATCAAGCCGGTGCCGGACGATCTGGCGCCGTTCTACACCTCGGCGCGCGGTGGCCCGGGCGTCTATCTCGTCAACACCTACGACCTGCCGCATCGCCCGCTGTTCAACCTGCGCGCCATGACCTTGCATGAATCCGCGCCAGGCCATGCCTTCCAGATGCCGCTGGCGATGGAAGACAAGACGCTGCCGGATTTCCGCCGCTACACCTACATCTCCGCTTATGGCGAGGGCTGGGCGCTTTACTGCGAATGGCTGGGCACGGAAATGGGCATGTATCCGACGCCCTATGACCGCTTTGGCATGCTGGGCTGGCAGATCTGGCGCGCCGTGCGCCTCGTCGTCGATACCGGCATCCACAGCCAGGGTTGGACGCGCCAACAGGCCGTCGATTACATGCGCGAATATACGGCGCTGCCGGATCACGAGATCGACACGGAAGTCGACCGTTACATCGCATGGCCGGGACAGGCGCTGTCCTACTACATCGGTGAAATGACGATCCGCAAAGCGCGCGCCAAGGCCGAAGCCGCGCTGGGCCCGAAGTTCAACATCCGCGCCTTCCACGACACGGTGCTGCAACTGGGCTCTGTGCCGATGCCGGTGCTGGAAGCGCGCATCGACAAGTTCATCGCGGATGGCGGCAAGGGCCCGTATCCGGATCTGGAGTAGCGCCCGGCGCGCGTCCGAAATTCGCAACGACAATAAGCAAGGAACGCCATGGCTATCGATTTTGAAATCCCCGCGGAGGCGAAAGCCGTTCGCGAGAAAGTTCGCCAATGGGTGAACGACGAATGCCGCCCCGCCGAAAAGAAATTGATGGACGGCGCGGACTACAAAACCACGCTCGGCGAATTGCGCAAGAAGGCGCGGGCACAGGGGCTGTGGTGTCCGTTCATTCCGAAAGAATATGGCGGCATGGGGCTCGGCCCGCTGGCGAACGCGCTGGTGCAGATGGAGCTGGGTGAGAGTTATCTCGGCGCGCTGTCGATGAACACGCAAGGGCCCGACGACGCGACCATGCTGACGCTTTTGCAGAACGGCACGGACTTCCAGAAAGAGAAGTTTCTCAAGCCACTGCTGAACGGCGAGAAACGCATCTGCTATTCGATGACGGAGAAGGCCGCGGGTGCCGACGCCACCGGCATGCAGACGCGCGCGGAGAAGAAAGGCAACGACGCCTATATCCTGAACGGCGAGAAATGGTTTTCCAGCGCCGCCAGCGTTGCCGACATCGCGCTCGTCATGGCCAAGACCGATCCCGACGCGCCGCGGCACAAGCAGTTCTCCACCTTCCTCGTCGAACTGCCGAACCCCGGCTATCGCATCAAGCGCGACATCAAGACGATGGCGATCGAAGGCCCGCTCAGCCACGTCCTTGGCGGCGGTCACTCCGAAATCGCGATCGAAAACCTCGAAGTGCCGGCGGAGAATTTGCTGGGCGGCGAAGGCAACGGTTTCAACATGGGCCAGCATCGTCTCGCTTACGGACGCCTGCGCCACGGCATGCACAACGTCTCGATGGCGCAGCGCGCGCTCGATCTGGCGACCGCGCATGTCACGCAGCGCACGACCTTCGGCAAGAAACTGGATGAGCGTCAGGCGGTGCAGTTCATGCTCGCCGAATGCGCGACGCAAATCTACATCGCGCGGCTGATGATCCTGCACATCGCTTACAAGGCGGAGAAGGGCCTCGACCTGCGGCAGGAGAACGGCATCGCGAAAGTCTATCTCGCCAACATGGTCCACAAGGTTGTCGATACCGCGATCCAGTTGCACGGCGCGCTCGGCTACAGCCAGGACACGCCGCTGGCGCGCTGGTACACGCATATCCGCTCGCAACGCCTGGTCGACGGCCCCGACGAAGTCCACAAATGGACGACGGGCCGCAACGTCATCAAGGCGTTCAAGGCCCACGGCACGACGGCATCCGCGACGGGCGGCGATTTGCTGTAGTTATAAGTACACGATCTGCAAAAAAAATCGGCATGGCCGCCACCCGGGACCGCGCAAAGCGCGGCCCGAGCACGCATGTGTGCGGCTATCCATTTTTCAGCGGTGGCGTTGAGCTGACCGAGCAAAACTGACAGCTTGTCATAAAATATTCCTATAATGAGATTGTATTCACCCATATTGTTCTATATTCGTTCTCACAGGTAATGCGTGGGAGAAAAGCTTTGAAATTCTAGATTTGCCGCAAGGACAGACAGGTAAGGGGCCAAGCTTGCGTGGACCCCGCGCGACCGTCGGTGACCGCACTGGATAACAGACAACACAGTGCTCGCGGATTGGTGGATCGCATGAAAACCGGGGAGGGGAACGCGAAAGTGCTTATTGGTTGGTGTGAAAGATCGCCTTCCTAGGGCCTGCTGCGTAGCGCAAATCCGAAAGGCTCTGTGGGCGAAATCGCCTGCGGGGCCTTTCTTTGCTTCGAGGCGCTGCTTCGAGGCGCTGCTTCGCAGCGCACCTCAGCATGACGGGATAATTAAAGGCGTCATCCTGAGGTGCGGCCCAGCGTTTGCGCGGAAAGCCCCGAAGAACGGACGCGCCTTGCGCAATCGCAATCGCGCTGATAAATCCCCCCATGGAACAGCGCCCCTTGATCCGCGAAGCCCTCACCTTCGACGATGTGTTGCTGGTGCCCGGCGCTTCCGAAGTTCTCCCCGGCCAGGTCGATACCCGAACCAGACTGACCAAAACGGTCAGCCTCGGCATTCCCCTCATCTCCGCCGCCATGGATACCGTCACCGAAGCCGGCCTTGCCATCGCCATGGCGCAGGCGGGCGGGCTGGGCGTGATCCACAAAAACCTCTCCATCGCGGAGCAGGCCGAACAGGTCCGCCGCGTCAAGAAATTCGAAAGCGGCATGGTGGTGAACCCGGTGACTATCGCCCCGGACGCCACGCTCGCCGACGCGCTGACCCTGATGGAGCGCTATCGCATCAGCGGCATCCCGGTGGTTGAAGGCGCTTCGTCTTCGGGGGTCGGCAAGCTGGTCGGCATTCTCACCAATCGCGACGTGCGTTTCGCGTCCGACATGCGCCAGCCGGTTCGCGAGCTGATGACGAAAGACAAGCTCGTCACCGTGCGCGAAGGCGTCGGCGCGGAGGAGGCGAAGCGGCTCCTGCATCAGCATCGCATCGAAAAGATTATCGTGGTGGACGATCAGTACCGCTGCGTCGGGCTCATCACCGTGAAAGACATCGAGAAGGCGCAGAAATATCCCAACGCCTGCAAGGATGAGCGCGGCCGCCTGCGTGTTGCCGCCGCGACGAGCGTTGGCGAAGACGGTTTTCGCCGCGCTTTGGCTTTGATCGAAGCGGAAGCAGATGTGGTTGTTGTGGACACGGCGCACGGCCATTCGCGCGGCGTGCTCGACACCATCGCGCGCATCAAGAAAGAGTCGAACTACACGCAAATCCTCGCGGGCAACATCGCGACGTCCGACGGCGCCAAGGCGCTGATCGATGCGGGGGCGGATGCGATCAAGGTCGGCATCGGCCCCGGCTCTATCTGCACCACGCGCATCGTCGCCGGTGTCGGCGTGCCGCAACTGACGGCGATCATGGACGCGGTGGAATCCGCGCGCAAAGCCGGTATCCCGGTC
>DATCFN010000050.1:0-8906 GCA_036509475.1 Rhizomicrobium sp.
AGCCTTTCGGTAGCGTGTCCGCGCTGTCCGTCGAGTCCAGCCGCGCCAGAGTCATAATCACGTCGCGATTGTTGGCGAGCCAGGCCTTCGTCGTGGCGCCGGCATCCTTCAACACCATCGCGATCTTCGCAGCAGGCGGCACGTTCATCTCGGCGCGGACGGAACGTACCCCTTTTATGAGGTCGATGACCCACGCCATTTCCGCTGTCGCGGCTTCGACACCCGATGGCGCACCGATCTCTGGCCATGGCGCTTCGATCAGCATTGTGCCGCGCGGCGCGACGCCTTCGGCGGTGCGTTCCCACAATTCTTCTGTGATGAACGGCATGAAGGGATGCAGCAGTTTCAGAATAAAATCGCGCACCCAAGCGGCGGTGGCGCGGGTTTCAGCTTTTAGGGCTTCATCGCTCCCGGTGAACAATGGCTTGGCGAATTCCAGATACCAGTCGCAGAACACGTCCCACACAAAGCGATAGGCCGCGCCCGCCGCTTCGTTGAAGCGCAAGTCTTCGATGTTTCTGGTCACGTCGGTCAAAGCGTTGCGCGCTTCGCCGATGATCCATTTGTTGATGGTGAGCTTCACCGCCGCCGGATCGAAACCGGGCTGTGTCACGCAACCATTCATTTCGCAGAAGCGGGCGGCATTCCACAGTTTGGTGGCGAAGTTGCGGTTGATCTCGACGCGCGAGGCGCCGATGCGCATGTCGCGGCCCTGCCCCGCCGCCAGCGATAGCGTGAAGCGCAGCGCGTCCGCGCCATATTCGTCGATCAGGTCGAGCGGATCGACGACATTGCCCTTCGTCTTCGACATCTTCGCGCCCTTCTCATCGAGAACGCGCGTGTGGATGAAGACCTTGTCGAACGGCACATCGTCCATGAACCAAAGGCCCATCATCATCATGCGGGCAACCCAGAAGAAGATAATGTCGAAGCCGGTGACGAGAACCGAAGTCGGATAATACCGCGCCAGCTCCGCCGTCTTGTCCGGCCATCCCAGTGTCGAGAACGGCCACAGCGCGGAGGAGAACCATGTGTCGAGAACGTCGGGATCGCGACGAAGGAGTGTTGACTTCAACGATGCACGAAATTCGGGAGAGTCTACATCCTCGCCGTACACGCCTAGGTCTTTGTAATGCTGGTAGGCATCCGCAAAGGCCTCTTCTTCTGTCTCAGCCACAAACACACGGCCGTCCATAGAGCTGTACCATGCAGGAATTTGATGCCCCCACCAGAGCTGGCGTGAGATGCACCAAGGCTGAATGTTACGCATCCAGTGGAAGTAGATGCTCGACCAATTCTCCGGTACAAATTTCGTGCGGCCATCTTCAACCGCCGCTATCGCCTTGTCAGCCAGCGGACCCACGTTGAGATACCACTGCTCCGTCATCAGCGGCTCAAGGATTACTGTCTTTGTCTTTTCGTCATGTGGAACGGCATGCGTGATGGGCTCAATCTTCTCGACAAGCTCAAGCAACTCTAGATCAGCGACGATGAATTTTCGCGCCGCAAATCGGTCCATGCCTCGATACCGATCCGGAATGATCTCTACACTTGAACCTGTGAGTCCCGATGTATTTTCGACGGGCATGTAGGTCTCGCCCTCGTAGACATTCGAGACAATAGTTCCGTCTTTATTCAGGATATTGATGATCCCGATACGGGGGTGCCGCTTCCATACTTCGAAATCGTTGAAGTCGTGACCGGGCGTGATCTTCACCGCGCCCGTGCCTTTCTTCGGATCGGAATGCTCATCGGCAATGATTGGAATTAGTCTGTCTGAAAGCGGCAAGCGCACTTTCGCACCAGATGCTACTAACGCTTTGTATCGTTCGTCTTCTGGATGAACGGCGACCGCCGTGTCGCCCAACATTGTTTCGGGCCGCGTTGTGGCGACGACGATATAGCCCCGTGCTTCAAACGATGTTGCTATACCGTGTTCATCAAACGCAACGGGATGTTGATATTTTGCGCCATCCGCTAGCGGATATTTCAGATACCAAAGATGCCCCTTCATCTCGATGTTCTCGACTTCGAGATCGGACACCGCGGTTTGCAAACGCGGATCCCAGTTCACCAACCGTTTGTCTTTGTAGATCAGGCGGCGGCCATTTTCGTCCTTCGCGTTGTAAAGCGAGACGAACGACTTGGTGACCGCGCGCGACATGTCTGGGTCCATCGTGAAGCGTTGCCGCGACCAATCGGCAGAAGCGCCCAAACGGCGCTGCTGCTGCACAATCGCATCGCCTGATTCTTCCTTCCACTTCCAAACTTCTTCGAGAAACTTGGTTCGACCCAATCCGGCGCGGCTCATCTGCCGTTCCGCGAGTTGGCGCTCCACGATCATCTGCGTGGCGATGCCGGCGTGGTCTGTGCCAGGCTGCCACAGCACGTCCTTGCCGCGCATGCGTTCGAAACGCGCCAGAATATCCTGCAAGGCGTTATTCAGCGCGTGACCGATGTGCAAACGCCCGGTGACGTTGGGCGGCGGGATCACGATGCAATAGGGCTCGGCATCCGGCCTGCGGCCCGCGCGGAACGCGCCACTCTTCTCCCACGCATCGTAAATGCGCTGTTCCACGTCTTTCGAGTTGAAGGTCTTGTCGAGCATGAATTCCTCTATCCGCCGGTTCTGGGCAAAGCGCCCGGAACCGTCAAGGGGAGGTTCGTCGGGGCTGGTTTGTCCGGCCCCGGCTCGTTTTCAGAACGAAGCGAAACGCTAGCGGCCGCGCGCCTTTACGACGCGGGCGACTTCGTCCCGTACAGCGCCTTCCAGCAGCGCCGGGAAATGCTCGTCCATCCATTCGCGGATGAGCGGACGCATGGCGGTCAGAAGGTCGTTCTTCTGCGTCTCCATCCAATGGTCGATATGCGGGCCGACCGCATCGCGAACCGCACGCTCGAACACGGCTTCGACTGTGTCGCCGTCCACCGATTTCATCACGGACGCCGAAACGGCGGGTGCGGGCTTGGGCTCTTCGGTGGCGGTGTCCAGCTTGGAGAAGGTGTCGTCGATCGCTTTGCGCGTCTTGTCCGAGAAGATGTCCGAATTGGATGTGCTGGCCACGACGGGCTCCTTGATGGTTTCGAACACGACGTCTTCGTCCGGCTTGACCGGCGCGGGCGGCGGCGCTTCGGCCACCGGGGCCGGCTCATGCACTTCTTCGGTCAATTCCATCACGTCGTCTTCCGGCTCCACAGCCTTCGGCGCAGGAGCGGCGGCGACAGCGGCCGGTGTGGGTGCCGGGATGGCAGCGGGCGCAGGCGTCTCGGCAGCGGGCGCAGGTGTCTCGGCAGCGGGCGCAGCCTCGGTGGAATCCTCCGAAATGATTTTCCGGATGGACGCCAGAATCTCTTCCATCGTCGGTTCGTGCTGGGGGCTGCTTGCCATGATTGTTTGCTCCGGCCGCGGGCACGCGGATGACGTTAAGACCCTATGACAGTTGACCAAAGAAGGAAAGACGAAGTTAACGTCTGGCCGCTTTTATGAGTCGGACCGTCGTCGCGTGGCCGACATATTCAGTTGCCAAAACCGATCCAGCGGTTGGCGTCGTCGTCATAATGCTCCGTCTCGTCATAGAATTTCACATTCAGAGCGAGATAGTGTGCGGTGAGCTGGCCAGTCGCCTGCAGAAGCGTGAACGCCGCCACATAGGCATCGCGCTCCGCGGAGATCACGGCGACCTGCGCGTTGAGAAGCTCTTGCTGCGCATTGAGGACATCTAGGATCGTCCGCGCGCCGACTTCCTGTTCCTTGTGCACGCCTTCAAGGGCGGTTTGGTCGGCCTGCACCTGCACTTTGTCCGATTGGATCGAAGCCTGCGCGGACACATAGGCCTCCCAGGTGCTCTGCGCATTGGCCCGAACCTGCCGGTCGGCATTGGCGATCAGTAGCTGGGTCTGGCTATGAAGCTCTTTGGCCTGCCGAATGGAGGCTTCTTCCGCGCCACCCTGATAGATCGGCACCGTGACCATGCCGAACACCGAACCGACATGCGCCGTTCCGGGCTGTCCAAAGGCGGCCGCACCAGCTCCGAGCTGCTGGTACTGATACTGTCCCTGAACCGAAATTTGCGGCGCAAGACTGCCGATGGCGTCGTCCACGGCATAGTCAGCAGCCTTTTCGCTCTCGCGGGCGGAGAGAATGATCGGGCTGGATTTCGCGGCGATGTCGATCGCCTGGTCTTCGGTCTTCGGCAGGTTCGGAAACACCGGCTGATCGTCGAGCGCTTCGGCGGGACGGCCGATCACCTGCTCGAAACTGGCGCGGCTGGCGGCGAGTTGCCCGCGGCCGATGGTAAGCTGGGCCTGCGCGCCCGCCAGACGGGCCTGGGACTGGGCGACGTCGGTTTTGGTGAGTTCGCCGACTTTGAATTGTTCGGAGGTCGCATCGAGCTGTTTCTGCAGAACCGCGACGTTGTTCTCTTCAAGTTTCACGGTGGCTTCGTCGCGCGCGACGTTCATATAGGCCGTCACACTGGCGATCATCACCTGCTGCTCGGTATCCAGAAGCGCAGCGCGGCCCTGGCGCACCAGCGCCTTGGCGCGGCCGATTTCCGCATAGGTCTTGCCGCCGCGAAAGATCGGCTGGTTGATGGTCAGTTGTCCCTGCAGCGGTCGCTCGTTGATGTCGCCGCCGGTAGGGCTGAACGGCGGTGAGGCGCCATATTGTTCATGCTCCACGCCGTATTGGCCTTGAGCATTGATCGTGGGGCGCCATCCGGCGTTGGCCTGGGCCACGCCTTCGTCCGTCGCGCGCAGATTGGCACGCTCCGCAGCCAGTTGAGGATTGCCTTCATAGGCAGCGCTCAACGCGGTGTTGAGCGTCATCACTTCGGCCTGCGCCGCCGTCGTCAGCGAAACGGCCAGCGCGGTTGCAAGCGCACCCAAACGATAAGAAGTCATTCCCGAAATCCCGCACGACACGACCGGCCCCAGCCGGTCCCCACTCCCTATGTGGGTACTCTAAAATACAAATCCAGCCTTCTGCCGAAAGCCGGCCAAAATCGGCGCGTCGGCGTCGAAATCGGCTCTGGCGCCCACCCGGCCGTTCTCCCGGACGAACACATTGGCGCGGCTGTGAGCCTCGGTCTTCAAGATCGCAACCAGCCGCCCGCCTTCCGCCAACTGGGCCAAAAGCGCTTCAGGGCGCGTCTCGATCGCCCCGTTCACGAAAATCACATCATAGGGCGCGTTGCCCTTGAAGCCGTCGGACAGGCTGCCCTGGACGATGGTGGCGTTGCGGGCGGCGACCGCCGAAACCATGTCGGAGGCCACGCGCACCAGATCCGCGTCCTGTTCAAGCCCCGTGACGCGGCCTGCGAGCATTCCCAATACCGCCGTGGAGTACCCTGTGGCGCAGCCCACATCGAGAACCGAATCGGTCGGTGCGACCTGCGCCAGTTGCAGTAGCTTGGCGAAGCTGCGCGGCTCCATCAGATAGCGGCCGGGCGCGACTTCAGCCGGCGCGTCGGCATAGGCCGTCGTCTTGCGGGCAGCCGGCACGAAACGCTCGCGCGGGACGGTGCGCATCGCGTCGTGGATCCGCGTATCGGTCACGTCGTTCACGCGAATCTGCGATTCGACCATGTTGACGCGCTGGGCGAAATAATCGGGCATGGGACGACTCGCGAAAGAGACGGGCTTGGCGCGGCTTATACGTCGCCGTTTTCACCCTTACAACGCGACGTAGCCGGTTGTTATTGGCCGACGATCTGTTAGAAGCCGGTCCCCTTGGGGCCTCGTGGCGGAATGGTTACGCAGAGGACTGCAAATCCTTGCATCCCGGTTCGATTCCGGGCGAGGCCTCCACCTTTATTTTCAATGAGTTATCGCAATTTTTTGTCGGCGCGATCCCAGAGTGATTTTCCGAACAGGGACTCGCTGGGGACTCCTTCGAAGCAAAAAGCCCGAAGAATAGAGTGGCAGAATCTGCCACTCTATCGGTGTTGCAAAAGAACAACCTCACGAGAGGTCGGCAAATGGACAAATTTGTCCTAGCGCTTCGCAAAGCGGCTTCTCGCCAGCGCGCCCACGAGAGTCCGTGGCGGGCGTTTTGTTTTTCCGGTGTATGACAGCGGCGAACGAAAGATCAGGGCCAGCGATTACGGGTTAAGCGCCGCACGATCACCAGCTAAGCGGCGTCATTTAATGCGATGCCGATCCCTTCAACGAACCATTGAGCCATGCGTCGCAGACGATTTCGTTGCCCCTTGGACCCGATGCCCCACACCGCGCCGTGATAGGGGTTTTCCACTAACGGATAATATCCAACCTGAAGCGCTTCAGCACGTATTTGCGCCGTCTTAAATTGAACAGAACAAAAGTATTCTTCTGTCGTCACAAAGGTCGCCGGGTCCAGCATCGCCTCTCGAATTAGCTTTTCGATGTCAACAGACATTCCTGTTCCATCAGAAGACCCTTGGAATGCCATAGTCGAAATGCGGCGGCTTCCTTCCGGGCCTAATATATGTTGCTCGGATATTCTACGAATGAGAATGTCATCGGCTAGGATGCCATCATGGTCGTGTGGGACCACGTTGCCGTCGGCATCAAGCGGCGGCGGCTGCAACGGCATCTGCAGCACCAGATATCGCTTTAATCCACTGGCCAACGACAGTGAAGTCATTTGTCAGCGCCACCTCTTCACCATCTTCACCGCTGTCCGGCGTCATGCGCCACGCCACGACGTCATTTGGCGCTTTAACATGCAGTTCGATATCAATCTCTCCTATGTGCCATTCGGCTTGAAGATCTCCGTCATATCCCGGAACCAAATCGGGAGTGGGCACTGCTGCAGAATACAGGCGCTCTAACATACCCAACGCAAAAACTGCATTCGCCAACGAAACTGGTCGCGCGTTGTAGCCATCCCAACCATTGCGCAATCGAATTAGCTCTTCGAGTCTCTTCTCCAAGCCTTTGTGCCAAGCGCAGGACGTGTCGTTGATTGTGATGCGGGTTGACGGACTGCCAAAGTTCACAATCTTCCTACCGCCATCGGCGTTTGATCGAGAAAAGGCCGAAATCGAAGCTGTACCGCTCATTGCACTCGTTCCCATTTTTGCTGCGCCGCGTCGGTCATAATTTCAGCAAAGGTCTTCACAATGATTTCTCGGCCATCATTCAGAAATTTAATGGCGTCGACGATTCCCGCTCCCTGAGGGGCACCGCGGACCGTTAAAGTAACCTGCATCATGGGTTCGCCCTTTGGAGTGGCGCCGGACCCAACATCGATTGAAAGTCTTCCCCATGGTTTTCCTTCGTCGTTTAGGAGTGCCTTTCGCAGGCTCATCGCTATTTCGTCCGGACGATAGGCGTCGGAATAGATCAAAAATTTTAGCCAATTGGACGGATCACTCGAACCATCCAAAACGATGTGATTAATGTAGCTAACTTCACATTGATTTATATTTAGCTTCTGCGGAGCCAGCGATCCGAAATATGCCTCAAGGGAGCCAAGCTCGGTTTGAAATTTCTCGATCATGCTTTCGAATCGAGGATAAGGATTGGATCCGTCTTCAACCTTGCGCCAGTTGTGCAGCAGCCGGTCCGCCTGAAACTGCAAAAGTTCATCTTTTGTGGGTGAAAGGAACCAAAAGCGATTGTGACCTGCCCCTGTCATAATCCCAAATTGAAACATAGTGCTCGGCCTTCCACCAAATGTCTCAAAGGCCGGCGGCAACGGTGGCTGTTCTTCAACATTGGGATATTCGGTGCGATACAACGCCCACACTTCACCAGCGCGAATTTGTTGGTACCGGTGCGGCTGTTCGAATTGAACGCCCAGAACCACCTCGTTTAGAGGTGGGCGCTTGTAGTCCGGCAGATGTATCGAGCGCGGCTTCACAAAGCCTATATGGGAGATTCGGACCCAATTTGCTATATCTGATGGGATCAAAACAGCGGTATTTGGTGGATTTTCCAGCTTTACGCGCTGCCCAGGGCAGAGAGGTCAAAGCCCCGGCCTTTCGACCGGGGCTTCGTAAAGCGCACTGAGATTGTCACGCCGCCTTAGAGCGGCCGGCGCGATCGTTCAAGGAGGTGAACACGCCATTGCGGAACACGCCCGCTATAGCGTGCAGACTCTCGATCGCGTCAGGATCGCAAAAGAAGGTCTCCGGTGGGTTCGTCATCTCAACCCGCATCAGCACCCGGCAGTTGCTTCTGGGGCGCATCGGGGTTGGCGGCTTGGACGTGAGCCGCTTGACCCACCGATGGCCATTCTTGAAGAAGATGCCAACGAACATGCCAGTCTTCACTTTAAGCGACGGCGAAAAGAGCGCGACGTCCCCGTCACAGATGACGGGCGCCAGGCAATTACCTTGAACGATGCTCCCGTAGGCCAGCGGATCATTGATGACGTTTGGAACGGTGCCGCGCTGCGCGACATCGCGAATCGACGCCGGGAGTGCTGCGCGGGCTCGGTCAGCGTTAGGCTTCACCGTGGTGACCTTCTTCCGAACCGGATCGGGCAGAGCGCGGTGCAATTTGGATGTGGTAGAACGTAAATCAGCCTGAGACATGGCTTTCCCCATGTTGATGGTTAGGGCTGGGTAGAAGTTCTAGCTTCCGCCCGGCCTGTCTTTTTGGTATTACCGTTTTATGGCTAAGTCAATAACGGTATTACCGAAAAAGAGAGGTCGCCCAGCCACGGGGCGTGATCCGTTGATCACAGCTCGCCTCCCCGCAGCACTCTTGGAGGCTCTAGACAATTGGGCCGAAAAAAACGGCGTGCCGCGCTCTGAATTGGTGCGACAATTCGTAGAGGCCGGACTTGCATCTCGGCAAAAAGCCAAAAAAACAAAATGATTTGACGCAAAAGAAAACGCCCTCCAGGGCGCGATCGGCGCTATGCTCACGGTATGGCGCGGCGGCGGGGAATCCCAGGCGTATCAATTTCATGGAAG
>DATCFN010000051.1:0-3953 GCA_036509475.1 Rhizomicrobium sp.
CCCGTCCAGCGATGCGAAACGGAAAGTTCAAGATCTGGAATCAATTTCTTCGCCTTGGCAGCAAGCCGCGCACTTTTGTGAGGAATGCTGCGCGCGCGATAGGACGCGAGATCGATGTCCTCGTCCTCGCCGCCGATAACCAGCCGTCCATCCGGCGTCGTGCGCATGTAGAGATAAGGCGTGGCCGCTTCCCATACGAGCGTGCTGTCGAGCCAGCGCGGATAGTGTGCGCGCGGCCGTGTCGCGATAGCCCAGCTTGAGGTGATCTTTGTGCCTTTTGTCGGCAGGCCTTTGAGCAATTCATAGCCCGTGCAGAACACAGCCTGCTTCGCCTCGATAAAGTGACCGCCCGTATCGAGGATGACGCCATGCCCGGTGGCGACCACGTTCTTGATCTCGACCGGCGAATAAAACTTCACGCCCTTCGCCATCGCGCGGCGCAGAATGCCGGTTGCGAGTTGCACGGGATTGGCCATCGCCGAGCCGGGACTGAGAATGGCGCCGGTGCGGTCGATCCCGAATCGCGCACGCAGCGTGGCGGCATTCAGATATTCTCCCGGCAGTCCTGCGCGATGGCGTGCCCGCATCTCACTTTCCAGCCCGCGAAAACCCATGTCACCACCGGCAAGATAAAGCGACTGCTTCCGTTCCAAGCCGCAGCGGATATTTTCCAACTGGGCCACCTTCACCAGATCCTGCGTGGCGCGATAGGAACGCCGCCATGCGCGCGCCGCCGACGCACCGATTTTGTCGTGTAATTCCGTCAGCGGCGTATCGATCTCCCATTGCAGCATGGCCGTGCTGGCCATGCTGCTGCCATGCGCGGGCGGACGGCGATCGACCACGATGACGTTCTCATACCGCCCTGCCAGCGCGTGCGCCATGAACGCACCGCTGATGCCCGCCCCCACAATCACCACATCGGCGCGCGTGGAATCGGCCAGCTTGCGCGGGCGCAGCTTCGTGCCGGGCGAATCCGCCCAGACGGAATTGCCCGCACGGAGGCGCTTTTCATTGGTGGCGGAATTGGCAGTCGTCATAAAATCCCCGGGTCGGGATAACGCCCCGTCCTGCGGCTTGTTCCGGTTTTCACGGACGCGCAAACGCCCTATACAAAGCCGATGAACGCACCCGTCTCCGAACCCCTGATCCTTTCCGCCCACAATGGCGCCGTGCTGCGCCTGACGCTGAACCATCACGCGGCGCGCAATGCGCTGAGCGCGGAGTTGATGGGCGCGCTGCAAGCCGCGCTCGACGCGGCCGCCGCCGCGAGGAACGTGCGCGTCCTTATCCTGGCCGCGAACGGCCCGGCCTTTTCATCCGGCCACGACCTGAAAGAGATGACGGCTCTGCGCGCCCAGCCGGACAAAGGCGCTGCCGCCTTCGCCGCGTTGTTCGCGCAATGCTCAAGGCTGATGCAATCCATCGTGCGGCATCCCAAGCCGGTGATCGCGGAGATTCACGGCGTCGCCACCGCCGCCGGCTGCCAGCTTGTGGCGAGCTGCGATCTGGCCATCGCCGCATCCTGCGCGACCTTCGCGACACCGGGCGTGAATATCGGACTGTTCTGTTCCACGCCGATGGTGGCGCTGTCGCGCAACATCTCGCGCAAGCACGCGATGGAGCTGCTGCTCACCGGCAACATGATCGGTGCAAATCAGGCGTGTGAGATGGGCCTGGTCAACCGGGTCGTGCCGCCGCAAGCGCTGGAAAGCGATACGATGGTGCTGGCGCAGCACATCGCCAGCAAACCACGCGCCACCGTGAAGACCGGTAAAGAAGCGTTTTACAACCAACTCGAAATGCCGCTTTCCGCCGCTTACGACTATGCGTCGAAGGTGATGACCGAAAACATGCTCGCCGCCGAAGCCGAAGAAGGCATCGGCGCCTTCGTCGAAAAACGCAGCCCGAAATGGCCGGAGTGATGGCCACCTATTCCGACGACTTCATCAAATCCATTCTGCGCTCGACCAAGACCATCGCAATGGTCGGGGCGAGCGGCAATGAGATGCGGCCATCCTATTTCGCGATGAAATATCTGCTCGACAAGGGCTTCAAAGTGATCCCGGTCAATCCGACGATGGGTGGCAAGACCATTTTGGGTCAGGCTGTCTATGCGTCGCTGAAAGATGTACCCGCGCCGGTCGAGATGGTGGACATCTTTCGCGCCTCCGACGCCGCGCCCGGCATTGTGAAAGAGGCTCTGGCGGAGAAAGACCGCTTCGGTCTGAAAACCATCTGGATGCAGCTTGGCGTTATCAGCGAAGACGCCGCGGCGAGGGCGCGCGAAGCTGGCCTCAACGTCGTCATGGATCGCTGCCCCAAGATCGAATATGGCCGCATGTCCGGCGAGATCAGCTGGCTAGGCGTCAACCGCCGCACCATCGACAACCGCAAGCCCCTGCTGTTCAGCAAGGGCGGCGCGCTCAAGAATATCTGACAAACATCACGGAGTTTCCCATGGCCGAATACGGTTTCAACACGCTGGCCGTTCACGCGGGCGCGCAGCCTGATCCCGCCACCGGCGCGCGCGCCACGCCGATCTACCAGACCACGGCCTATGCGTTCGAAAGCGCGGATCATGCGGCGGCGCTGTTCAATCTGCAGGTCTTCGGCAATATCTATACGCGCATCATGAACCCGACCAATGCGGTGCTGGAGGAACGCATCGCGGCGTTGGAGAACGGGCGTAGCGGTTTGGCATTGGCGTCCGGCCACGCCGCGCAGTTGATCGCGCTGCACACACTGATGGGCCCGGGCGACCGTATCGTCGCCGCGCGTCAGCTTTACGGCGGATCGATCAACCAGTTCACGCAAGGCTTCGCCAAGTTCGACTGGTACGCCGATTTCGCCGATGCCCGCGATCCGGATTCGTTCAAGCGCGCGATCACGGACAAGACCAAGGCGATCTTCATTGAAAGCATCGCCAATCCCGGCGGCATCGTGACGGACATCGAAGCCATCGCCGCCATCGCGCATGACGCGGGCGTGCCGTTGATCGTCGACAACACACTGGCGTCGCCCTACCTCATCCGGCCCATCGAATGGGGCGCGGATATCGTGATTCATTCCGGCACCAAATTCCTCGGCGGCCACGGCAATTCGATGTGCGGGCTGATCGTGGATAGTGGCAAGTTCGATTGGGGCAGCGGAAAATATCCCACGCTGTCTGAACCCTGCCCGTCCTATCACGGCATGAAATTGTGGGAGACCTTCGGCGACATGGCCTATGGCGTCGCCTGCCGCGTGTTGGGATTGCGCGATCTTGGCCCGTCGCTGTCACCGTTCAATGCCTTCCTGGTGCTCAACGGAATCGAAACGCTGCCGCTGCGGATGCAAAAGCATTGCGACAACGCGCTGGCCGTCGCGCGCTGGCTGAAACAGAATCCGAAAGTCGCCTGGGTGAACTATGCGGGGCTCGAAGACAACGAATGCTACGGATTGCACCGGACCTATTGCCCCAAGGGCGCGGGCGCGGTGTTCACTTTCGGCGTGAAGGGCGGCTACGACGCGGGCATGGCCATCGTCAACAGCGTGCGCATCATCAGCCATCTGGCCAATCTGGGTGATACGCGCAGCCTCATCATCCATCCGGCCTCCACGACGCATCGCCAGTTGAACGATGAAGACCGCGCCAAGGCCGGCGCCGGCAATGAAGTGATCCGCCTGTCGATTGGCATCGAAAGTGTCGAAGACATCATCGCCGATCTCGATCAGGCGATGGCGGCGGCATAGTTACGCTCGTCATCGCCCGCTTTATGCGGGCGACCCATTTTGTGTCTTTTCAAAGAAAACTGGGTTGCCCGGACAAGCCGGGCAATGACGAACTAGAGCGAATTCCCTGAAACACGAGTCGGAAGGGATTCCGCAGGTTTGCGAAGTGTGATTCGATTCTTTCTGTATTGGCGGGAGATTCGGATGGGCAGAGCCTACAGCATGGATTTGCGCGAACG
>DATCFN010000052.1:0-2729 GCA_036509475.1 Rhizomicrobium sp.
TTCCTGGCGAAGAACGGCTATGCGCGGGCCAGCACGGTGCGCGAGCCGGGAGACTTTGCGCTGCGGGGTGGCATTGTCGATCTGTGGTCGCCGGGCAGCGAATCGCCGCTGCGGCTGGATTTCTTCGGATCGACACTGGACGCCATTCGCCTGTTCGATGCCGAAACTCAACTTTCGACGGACCAGATCAAGCGCGTCGAATTGCTTCCCGCCAGTGAAGCGCCTCTGGACGCCGAGACAATTAGCCGGTTTCGCACGGGTTATGTCGCGACGTTCGGTCCCGCGACGAGCGATGATCCACTTTATGAATCCGTCAGCGCCGGCCGCAAGCATCAGGGGATGGAACACTGGCTGTCGCTGTTCCACGATCATCTCGACACGTTGTTCGATTACGCGCCCGACGCTCTGGTGATGCTGTCGCATCAGATCGATGAGTCGAAGATGGCGCGGCTGGAACTGGTTGCCGACTATTACGAGACGCGACGCCAGTTTCTGCGCGATCAACGCTCAGGCGACGCGAAGGTCAGTTCGCCGCCTTACAAGCCGCTGCCGCTGGAAAAACTCTATCTCACCGACGAGGAATGGAAAGCGGCGCTCAGCCATCGCGATGTTCGCGAGCTGTCGCCGTTTCAGGCGCCGGAATCGATGCGCGCCGTGGATGCTGGTGGCAAGCAGGGCCG
The DNA here is from genome assembly GCA_036509475.1 of Rhizomicrobium sp. Lineage (GTDB taxonomy): Bacteria > Pseudomonadota > Alphaproteobacteria > Micropepsales > Micropepsaceae > Rhizomicrobium. Next base: position 681 of record DATCFN010000052.1, read on the forward strand.
CGACTTCGCGCCGGAACGCACGCAGGGCAACACCAATGTCTTCCAGATCGCCGCCGATCACATCAAGGCGTTACAGGCCGCGATGAAGCGCGTGCTGATCGCGACGTGGAGCGCGGGTTCCGCCGACCGCATCGGTGGGTTGCTCTCCGATCACGGCATTGGCGCGATCCGCCAGATTGACCATTTTACGGATGTCGCCAAGCTGCATGTAGATGCCGTGGGCGTTGCCGTGCTTGGTCTCGAACACGGCATCGAAGCGTCGGACTTCGCCATCGTGTCCGAGCAGGACATTCTCGGCGACCGCATGGCGCATGCGCGGTCGCGCCAGAAGCGCGCGCAGAACTTTTTGCAGGAAGCATCGAGCCTCGCACAGGGCGATCTTGTCACCCATATCGAGCACGGCGTCGGACGCTATCTCGGCCTGCAGACCATCGACGTCGCGGGCGGTCCGCATGATTGCCTCGAATTGCAATATGATGGCGGCAAGCTGTTTCTGCCGGTCGAGAATATTGAGCTTCTGACCCGCTACGGTTCCGATGAAGGCGCGCAGCTCGATCGTCTTGGCGGCGCGGGATGGCAATCGCGTAAAGCAAAGATGAAAGAGCGCGTGCGCGAGATTGCGGGTGAGCTCATTCGCATCGCCGCGGCGCGAGAGTTGAAATCACTTCCCGCCATCGAGCCGCCGCAGGGCCTCTATGACGAATTCTGCGCCCGCTTCCCGTATCAGGAGACGGAAGACCAGGAAAAGGCGATTGCCGATACCATCGAAGATCTCGGCAAAGGCCGTCCCATGGATCGTCTTGTGTGCGGCGATGTTGGTTTCGGAAAAACCGAAGTGGCATTGCGCGCCGCCTTCGTTGCGGCCATGAGCGGGACGCAGGTGGCGCTCGTCGTACCCACCACATTGCTGGCGCGGCAACACTACAAGAACTTCGCGAGCCGCTTTGCGGGCTTTCCGCTGACAGTGCGGCAACTGTCACGCTTCGTGGATGCGAAGGATGCGGCAGAGACCAAAGCGGGTCTGAAGACCGGTGAGGTCAACATTGTCATCGGCACCCATGCGTTGCTGGCGAAGGGGATCGAATTTCAAGACCTCGGTCTCTTGATTGTCGATGAAGAACAGCATTTCGGCGTCTCTCACAAGGAACGGTTGAAGGCGCTGAAAGCCGACATGCATGTGCTGACGCTGACGGCCACGCCGATCCCGCGCACTTTGCAGCTGGCGCTGTCCGGCGTGCGCGATCTGTCGCTCATTACTACCCCGCCGGTAGACCGTCTTGCTGTGCGCACCTTCGTCACGCCGTTCGATCCCTTGGTGGTTCGCGAAGCTTTGCTGCGCGAACATTATCGTGGTGGGCAGAGCTTCTATGTCGCGCCACGCATCGCCGATCTGCGCGATGCCGAAAAATTCCTGAAAGACACGGTGCCGGAGGTGAAGGCCGCCGTCGCGCATGGCCAGATGTCGCCGACCCTGTTGGAAGATGTGATGACGGCGTTCTATGACCGCAAGATCGACGTGCTGGTCTCCACCAACATCGTGGAAAGCGGCCTCGATATTCCCACCGCCAACACGATGGTCGTGCATCGCGCCGACATGTTCGGCCTGTCGCAGCTTTATCAGCTTCGTGGCCGCATCGGGCGCTCCAAACAGCGCGCCTATGCCTATCTGACTACGCCGTCGGACCGGAAACTCACCGAGACGGCGGATCGTCGCTTACAGGTTCTGCAATCGCTCGATCAATTGGGCGCGGGCTTCTCCATCGCCAGCCACGACATGGATATTCGCGGCGCGGGCAATCTTCTGGGCGAAGAACAGTCCGGTCACGTTCGCGAAGTCGGCATCGAGCTTTATCAGGAGATGCTGGAAGAAGCCGTGTCGCAGCTTCGTGCCGGTGGCGCTGACAACGAGATTGCCGATCAATGGTCGCCGCAGATCAATATCGGCGCGTCGGTTCTCATTCCCGAAAGCTATGTGTCGGACCTTACGGTGCGCATGGCGCTCTATCGTCGCCTCGCGACTTTGGAAGACGGCACAGAGATCGAACGCTT
>DATCFN010000053.1:0-7884 GCA_036509475.1 Rhizomicrobium sp.
CAGACCATGTGCGCCGAATGCACCAGCGGCAACCGCGAGCGCGCCGTTGATCGCGGCGATGAACAGCCAATTCATCGTGCGCAGCCGCATGCGGCATGCACATGCGCGACCTGATCGGGAACGTGATCGTGCAGTTTCTCCAGCGCGGCTTTGGAAAGCTCCGCTGTCGCCGCAAAGTCTCTTTTCACTGTGTCGAGCAACGACGCATTTGCCATCAGATCAAGCGCGGTCATGGCCAGCGACTTCGCACCATCCATCACCGCAAGGTCGCCTTTCTCGGACGCTGCCCAGGTCGTAAATTCCGCGTTGTGAATAATTACGTTGGGTGGTGCCACCGCCAGCATCGGATGGATCGACGGCACGCGATGACTGACATTGCCCATGTCGGTCGAGCCCGCGAAGCCGGGTGGAATATCCTTCACCGGAAAGAATTCGCGTCCCAGCCTGGTGGCGTTGTCGTGATAGGCATCCGCCATCGGCCAGTTGGTCTTCAGGTCGAGATAGTCCGACGCCCCCCAATGGATTTCCACCGTACAGCCGGTTGCCAGCGCGCCGGCCTCGAAGCAGGCATGAACGCGTTTCTTCAACGGCGCCAGCTCATGCACGTCGAACGCGCGGACGTAGAAGCGGCATCCCGCGCGTTCCGGCACGATATTGGGCGCAAGACCACCTTCTGTGATGATGCCGTGGATGCGTTCGGTATTCTTGATGTGCTGTCGAAGCTGCGCGATGGCATTGTATGCCGTCACCACGGCGTCCAGCGCGTTCAACCCGCGATAGGGCATCGCCGATGCGTGCGAAGCGCGGCCATGATAGGTGACCTCCACTTCGGAAATCGCGATGCACGGCATCGTCACCATGTTCATGTTCGATGGATGGGTCATCATCGCCGCGTCGACGCGGTCGAACGCGCCTTCGCGTGCGATAATTTCCTTGCCGCCGAAACGCTCTTCCGCCGGCGTGCCGAGATACCGCACGCGTCCGGGCAGGCTGCCGTTCAGTTTCGCCAATCCCATGGCTGCGCCGAAGCCGGAGGTGGCGATGATGTTGTGGCCACAGGCGTGACCGACACCGGGCAGCGCGTCATATTCGGAGAGGATCGCGATGGCCGGACCGCGATCCTTGCCGAACTCCGCGACATAAGCGGTTTCCAATCCGAACGCCCCGCGCTGCACTTTCAGATCGTGGCGCTCGACGGCCTTGGCGAGCTTCTCCGCCGACTTGAACTCTTCCAGTGCCAGCTCTGGTTCCTGATGAATGTCATGGCTTAGCGCCAGCAGATCGGCCTGCATGCCGTCGATGGCGGCACAGACGTCTTTTTTGAGCTGTTCCAGGGACATGAAAGCCTCGCGGGGAGGGCGGCCGGTTATCATAGACAGTCCACGAGGCCTTTGCGAAGGTCGGGCAAAGCAGGGAACAGGACACAGGCATGACCCATTTCACCACCGCGCCGGACGGTATTCGCATCGCCTATGACGTGGTCGGCGAGGGCAGGCCGGTGATCCTGGTGCATGGATTTGCCTCCGACCGAAAACAGAACTGGAAAGGTGCGCTTTGGTACGACACGCTGACCGGCGCGGGTTATCAGGTCGTCGCAATGGACAATCGCGGCCATGGGGAAAGCGACAAGCCGCACGATCCGAAATTCTATGGCCACGAAACCATGGCGAACGATGTACTCGCCGTCACGCGCGCCGCTGGCCTCAGCGAGACGCTGCTGATGGGCTATTCCATGGGCGGCTATATCAGTATGTCGCTGCTGATGACGCATCCTCAACTATTTTCGAAAGTTGTGATCGCGGGCGTGGGCGCAAGCTATCTCGATATCCGCGCCGCAGAGGGTGCCGTCGCCAACCCTGGCCGGCGCGCCATGATCGCCGACGCGTTGGAGGCCGCTGATCCGTCCACCATCACAGACCGCACGGCAAAGGATTTCCGTGCCTTCGCCGACCAGTCGGGGAAGGATCGGCTCGCGCTGGCCGCCTGCATGCGGGGAAGCCGTGACGTCTTTACGAAGCAGCAACTCGGCCAATCCAGCCGTCCCGTTTTGGTGGTGTGCGGCGAAAATGATGCGTTGACGGGGCCACCCGGTCCGTTGGCGGCGGCTTTTGCCGATGGCCGCGCCGTGACTGTCCCCAAGCGCGATCACATGACGGCGGTGGGCGACAAGGTCTATAAGCAGGCCGTTCTCGAATTCTTCGCAGCGTGACACCAGAGAGAAACATGATGAGCGCCGAACACAAATCCGCCCACGCCCCCGCAAGGCTGGAATCCAATCCGTTCAACTGGGAAGATCCGCTGCTTCTGGATAGCGAGTTGACTGCAGAGGAGCGCATGGTGCGGGACAGCGCGCGCGACTATTGCGCGGACAAGCTGATGAGCCGCGTGAAAATGGGCTTCCGCAACGAGACATTCGATCGCGCGATCATGACCGAGATGGGCGAGATGGGTTTTCTCGGCCTGACGCTGCCGGAACAGTATGGCGGTGGCGACATGAATTACACGTCCTATGGCCTGGTCGCGCGCGAGGTGGAGCGCGTCGATAGCGGTTATCGCTCGGCGATGAGCGTGCAGAACTCCCTCGTCATGCACCCGATCTTTGCCTATGGCAGCGAAGAACAGCGCAAGCGTTATCTGCCGAAACTCGCGAAAGGCGAATTCGTTGGTTGCTTCGGCTTAACGGAGCCGGATTTCGGCTCCGATCCCGGCGGCATGCGCACGCGTGCGACGAAAGAGGCGAACGGCTTTCGCCTCAACGGCTCGAAAATGTGGATCACCAATTCGCCCATCGCGGATGTGGCGGTGGTATGGGCGAAGCTCGACAACGACATTCGCGGCTTTATCGTCGAGCGCGGCACGAAGGGATTCTCTACACCCAAGATCGAGGGAAAATTCTCATTGCGCGCCAGCATCACCGGCGAGATCGCGCTGGAAGACTGTCTCGTCCCGGAATCGGCGTTGTTGCCGCACGTTCGCGGGCTGGCAGGACCGTTCGGCTGCCTCAATCGCGCACGCTTCGGCATCGCGTGGGGGGCGATGGGTGCCGCGGAATTCTGCTGGCATGCCGCGCGCAGTTATACGATGGATCGCAAGCAGTTCGGCCGGCCGCTCGCCGCCAACCAGCTTATCCAGAAAAAGCTCGCCGACATGCAGACGGAAATCACGCTGGGTTTGGCGGGTGCGCTGCATCTTGGTCGCTTGATGGACGCGGGCACCGCGGCGCCACCGGCGATCTCGCTGATGAAACGCAACAATTGCGGCAAGGCGCTCGCCATCGCCCGAGAAGCGCGCGACATGCATGGCGGCAACGGAGTGTCGGACGAATATCATGTGATCCGGCACGTCCTGAATTTGGAAGCGGTCAACACCTATGAAGGCACGCACGATGTGCATGCGCTGATCATGGGGCGCGCGATGACGGGATTGCAGGCGTTTAGCTAGTCTGGTTTCGCTACCAAGGGCCGACGAGAAAATCGCGCTAGACGCGTTGCGCCAGCGCCACCCAATCCCACGGGCGGCTGGCGCGCAACGTCGGCGTTTCGCGCAAGCCTTCTTTCGACCACGGATAGTAGGCTTTGCCGATTTTCTTCACCGCGAAGCCGGACGCCGAAAAGTCGTCGCTCAGTTCTTCGCGCGCGAAATGTTTCTGCAGCGCGTCATCGTGATCGACCAGTCCGTTGGGATAGGCCTGCGGTTCTTCGTCCAGCAGCTTTTCCATCATTCGCTCGGCCTCGATCGACGCCACGACCACCAGGGCATGACCGCCACGTTTGGTCACCGCCGCAAGCCCATCCCACATCGCCTTGCGCTTGGCACGGTTCGGCACGGTGATGACATTCATGCAGACGGTGAGGTCGGCGCGTTGGCCGATGCGCCGGCCTGCCGCTTCGACGCCAGCCGTCTGCCATGTCACGCCGGCGACATCGGCGCAGCGCTTCTTCGCGCGCGCGATGATGGCCGCGGCATATTCCACGCCCACAGTCTCGGCGAAGCGGTGACCATATTGCAGGATGAATGTGCCGATGCCGCAGCCCATGTCGACCAGAACGCCGCCGCGTCGGGGGATTTGCGCGCGCGCGACATAGCGTTTGATCTGGCCGGCGGTTTCCTCGCGGGAAATATCGCAGACATCTGTCTCGAAATTCTTCGCGAGCTTGTTCCATTGCTTGCGATTCATCGTGAGGTCCCCGCGCGTCGGCGGATTACCCCACGATTCGGTGCATCCGGCAAACGATCAGACGGCGCGCTGCGCCTTGTCTTTTTCGTTGGCGGATTTCACTTCGCCGCGGATTCGTTCCCAATCGGAATCGCCCAGCGCCGCGAGAGCGGCGAAATTGCCGCCGGACGCCAGATGCATCGCGCCGTCGATGGCGATGGTTTGGCCGGTGAGATAATCGCAGCCGTCGCTCATTAGAAAGACGGCGAGATTGGCAAGCTCCGGCATCTCGCCGTTGCGGCCCATCGGTATGGGGTTGCGCGACTCGCCGCGATTGGCCGATTGCGGCGACAGGCGGTCCCACGCGCCTTTGGTGGGAAACGGGCCCGGCGCGATGGCGTTGAGGCGAATGCCGTTCGGGCCCCACTCCGTTGCCAGCGATTTTGTCATCACGTTCAGCCCGGCCTTTGACATGGCGGACGGCACGGTGAAGGGGCCGCCATTCCAGATCCATGTGGTGAGAATTGAGATCACGCTGGCTCTGTGACCGCCATCGATCCAGCGCTTGCCGCAAGACAGGGTGACATAAAACGAGCCGCGAAACACGATATCGGCGATCGCGTTAAACCCGCGCGGGGAAAGGTCTTTGGTTCGGCTGATGAAATTGCCCGCCGCATTGTTGACGAGACCGGTCAATGCGCCGCCATCGGCCCATATCTGCGCGACCATATCGTCCACCGCCTCGGCAACACGGATGTCGCAGGCGATACCTTTGACGTTCGATCCGGTCGCGCCGGAAATCTTTTTCGCGGTTTCATCCAGCACCGGAGCACGGCGGCCGCAGATGTAAACCGTCGCACCGAGTTGCGCATAGGCTTCCGCCATGACTTCGCCGAGGCCTGTGCCGCCGCCGGTCACCAGAATGCGTTTGTCCTTCAGCAGGCCGTTCTTGAACATCAAATCCATCGGCGTCTCCCCTTTTTATTTCGACCACATTCTATGGAGCGCGCCGCTGACATATTGCAGGCGGGTGCGGTTCTCCCAATCCATTTTCAGGCCTTCCAGCGCGTGCACTTCATAAAGCTGAAAAAGCAACTCGCGTTTCGTCTGATCCGGAATCACGCTTTCCATGAAGGTGAAAAACGCCAAACGTTCGCCGCGCGTCACGGGCACCACTTCGTGCAATGTGGTGGACGGATAGAGGATCATCTCGCCCGGCTTGCCCTTGATCGTGACGGTTTCCGACCCCAGATGGATGCGCAGTTCGCCGCCGTCGTAAGTCGCCGGGTCGCCAAGAAAGAGTGTGGCCGAAACGTCGGAGCGGAGCGGCCCCGCGGGCAGCGGCAGAAACGGCGCATCGGAGTGCATGCCATAAGTCATGCCGATTTCGTAACGCGACAGAAGCGGTGTCGCGATCCGCTTGGGGAACGCGAAGTTCTTGATCTCCTCATTGGCGGCGATGGCGGCCCCCGCGATCTGCGATGCTTTCTGCGCATCGGGCTGGGCCATGTCGGCCTGTAGATTCTGCTTGGTCGTGTTGTGCGGGTTGGACGCGCGGCCGTCGATGAACCGCACGCTTCGCGCAAGCTGGCGGCAGTGGTCCACTTCCGATGGTGTGAGGACGTTTTTTACAAGCAGAAACATCGAATTCCCTTCGCCGTGTCCGGCCTTTGCCTGGAGGCACGCTAGCAAATGGTTTGCCGCCTTGCATCTTGGCTTGCCTTTCAGGCCACCGCATTTGCTAAACTACCCCATGCTCAAGGCCCTGATCCCCGACACGGCGCAGTTGCCGCCGGTCTTTGCCGCGTGGTTCGCTGCGCGTGGCTGGGCGGCCCGCCCGCACCAGATCGCGCTGATCGATCATGCGCGGAAGGGCGAGCCGGTGCTGCTGGTGGCGCCGACCGGCGGCGGCAAGACACTGGCTGGCTTCCTGCCCAGCCTGATCGACCTCGCTGAGAGGCCCAAGCGAAGCCGCAAGGCCGCGTTGCACACGCTCTATATATCGCCATTGAAGGCGCTGGCCGTGGATGTGGCGCGCAATCTGGAAACCCCGGTGGCGGAGATGGGGCTCCCCATCCGCGTGGAAACACGCACGGGCGACACACCGCCAGGCCGCCGCCAACGCCAGAAATACATGCCGCCCGATATTCTTCTGACAACGCCGGAGCAACTGGCGCTGCTGGTCGCTTCGCGCGATGCGCCGCGTTTCTTCGAAAACGTAACGGCCGTGGTGCTCGACGAATTGCACGCCATCAGCAATTCCAAGCGCGGCGATCTGTTGGCGCTGGGGCTGTCGCGATTGCAGGCGCTGGCGCCAAAGCACCGGCGCATCGGACTATCGGCAACAGTCGCCGATCCCAAACCGCTGCAAAGATTTCTGGTTCCGCAGCCGATCGAAGGCGAGGCGCTGTCCGCGCTCGTCATTGGTCGGCCGGGCGCGCCGCCGAAAATTTCTATCTTGGCGTCCGATGCCTATGTGCCATGGGCCGGGCATCTGGCGCGTCACACCATGCCGGAGGTGCTGCAAGCGATCCGCGAATCGAAGACTGCGCTTGTGTTCGTAAACACGCGCAGCCAAGCCGAGCGAACGTTTCAGGAATTGTGGAAGATCAACGAAGACAATCTGCCCATTGCGCTGCATCACGGCTCGCTCGCACCGGCGCAACGCCGCAAAGTGGAGGCCGCGATGACGCGCGGCGACCTGCGCGGCGTCGTCTGTACGTCAACGCTCGATCTGGGCATCGACTGGGGCGCGGTGGATCGGGTGATCTGCATGGGCGCACCGAAGGGCGCCGCGCGACTGGTGCAACGGATCGGACGCGCCAATCACCGGCTGGACGAACCGTCGGATGCGCTGCTGGTGCCCGCCAACCGGTTTGAAGTGCTGGAATGCGAAGCGGCGCGCGATGCCGTGATGGCAAGCGAACTGGACGGCGACGTCCTCAAGATCGGCGGCCTTGACGTCCTGACGCAGCACATCATGGGCGTTGCATGCTCCGCACCGTTCGACGCCGATGCACTGTTCCGCGAAGTCAAATCCGCATCGCCTTATCGCGCATTGTCGCGCGCCGATTTCGACGCCGCCGTCGATTTCGTGGCGACCGGCGGCTATGCGCTGAAGCGTTATGACCGCTATGCCAAGCTGCGCCAGACTCCGGAAGGTCTATGGCGCGTGTCGCATCCACGGCTGGCGCAACAATACCGCCTCAATGTCGGCGTTATCGTCGAAGATCCGATGATCGACATTCGCATGCAGGCCAAAGGCCGACCTACCGGCGCAGGCGGGCGCATGCTGGGCCAGATGGAGGAGTATTTCGTCGAAAATCTTACGCCTGGCGATACGTTCGTCTTTGCCGGCGACGTGTTGCGCTTTGAAGGCGTGCGCGAAAACGCGGCCTATGTCACCCGCGCGCACGATCCCGAGGCGCAGATACCGTCCTATAAGGGCGGCAAGTTTCCGCTCTCGACCTTCCTCGCCATGCGCGTGCGGGAGATGATCTCCAATCCCGCACAATGGAAAGCGCTGCCGACGCCTGTCGGCGAGTGGCTTCACATCCAGCAACTGAAAAGCGTCGTGCCGCAGCCGGGACAGTTGCTGGTGGAAACATTTCCCCGTGGATCGAAGGAATATCTGGTCTGCTATCCGTTCGAAGGCCGCCTGGCGCATCAAACGCTCGGCATGCTCATCACACGCCGTCTCGAGCGCTTGCGGATGCGGCCGCTGGGTT
>DATCFN010000054.1:0-2011 GCA_036509475.1 Rhizomicrobium sp.
ATCGTCGACCGCAACTATGATGCCGATGCGACCGCGTTCGAAGCCGTGCTGGACACGGTGCGCCAGATCACGCCCTGCGTGATCGTCGATCTGCCGCATATGTGGTCGCCGTGGGTGCGCCAGACGCTGCTCGCCTCCGACGATATCGTGATTGTGGCGACGCCGGATCTGGCGAGCCTTCGCACGACGAAAAGCTTTGTCGATATGTTCAAGCTCAACCGCGCGAACGATCTGCCGCCGCGGCTGGTGATCAACCAGACCGGCATGCCCAAGCGCCCGGAAATTCCGGTGAAGGATTTTGCCGAAACCGTCGGCATCCAGCCGTCGCTGGTTCTGCCGTTCGAGCCGCATCTTTACGGCTCGGCGTCGAACAACGGCCAGATGCTGATGGAAGTGCAGTCGAAATCGGCGACCGCGGATGGTATCCGCCAGCTCGCCGAACTGGTCACGGGCCGCGCGGTGCACGCCGAAGAGAAAAGTGTTCTTCCGTTCCTCTCCTTCCTCAAGGGAAAGAAGTCGGCCTAATCCATGTTCGGAAAACGCTCCGGTTCGGAAACTGCCCGCGAAGCTCCGCGCACGGAGCCGACCGCGCGTCTCAGCACGCCGCCGCCGCCACCGCCGATGGCGGATAGCGGCGCCATGTCGGCACCGCGTGCCGCGGCGCCGCCGCCGATGGCGTGGGCTGCGCAGGGTCCGGTGATGGCGTCCAAGCCGCTCGCGCGCGCTCTGCCCGACCAGCGTTCGGAAGACTACTACCAGATCAAGACCACGATTTTTGGCGCGCTGATCGACACGATCGACCTGGCGCAGCTGGCGCAGCTCGATCCGGATAGCGCGCGCGAAGAAATTCGCGACATCGTCAACGAAATCATTTCGATCAAAGCCGTTGTCATGTCGATCGCGGAGCAGGAACACCTGCTTCAGGACATCTGCAACGACGTGCTGGGCTATGGGCCGCTGGAACCGCTGCTGGCGCGCGACGACATCGCCGACATCATGGTCAATGGCGCCAACCGCGTCTTCATCGAAGTCAACGGCAAGGTACAGCTGACGCCGATCCGCTTCCGCGACAACGCGCAGCTGATGAACATCTGCCAGCGCATCGTGAGCCAGGTCGGCCGCCGAGTCGATGAAAGCTCGCCGATCTGCGACGCACGTCTGCTGGATGGCTCCCGCGTGAACGTCATCGCGCCGCCGCTGGCGCTGGACGGCCCCACGCTGACCATTCGTAAGTTCAAGAAAGACAAGCTGACCCTGGACGATCTCGTCCGCTTCGGCTCGATCAGCCCCGCGGGTGCGCGCGTGCTGGGCGTCATCGGGCGCTCGCGCTGTAACGTGCTGATTTCCGGCGGTACCGGTTCGGGCAAGACGACGCTGCTGAATTGCATGACGGCCTATATCGATACCGACGAACGCATCATCACCTGCGAAGACGCGGCCGAACTGCAGTTGCAGCAGCCCCATGTCGTGCGTCTCGAAACCCGCCCGGCCAACCTTGAAGGCCAGGGACTCATCAAGATGAGCGATCTGGTCAAGAACTGTCTGCGTATGCGTCCCGAACGCATCATCGTCGGCGAAGTGCGCGGACCCGAAGCGTTCGACCTTCTGCAAGCCATGAACACCGGCCATGACGGCTCGATGGGCACGCTGCACGCCAACAGCCCGCGCGAAGCCATGTCGCGACTGGAATCCATGATCACCATGGGCGGCTTCTCGCTGCCCACCAAAACCATCCGCGAAATGATCGTGGCGTCCATCGACGTCATCATCCAGGCCGAACGTATCCGCGATGGATCGCGCCGCATCACGCGCATCACCGAAGTCGTCGGCTCCGAAGGCGACGTCGTCATCACCCAGGATCTGATGACCTACGAGATCGAAGGCGAAGACGAGACCGGCCGCATCCGGGGCAAGCATATGGGCACCGGCATTGTGCGCCCCGCCTTCTGGGAACGCGCCCGCTATTACAATCTGGAGCGCGAACTGGCCGACGCGCTGGACAAGGTCAACC
>DATCFN010000055.1:0-2973 GCA_036509475.1 Rhizomicrobium sp.
CGGCATCGGCAACAACAGCGACAAGCCCACGGCCCTGGCCTCGAATACCAAAACGACGAACACACCGAACGCCGAAAGCGCGAAGACTGCGGCGCTGAACATGTCGTCTCTCAGCATTCCGCCGGCGGCGAAGATCGCACAAACCGCGACAGCGGCGCCCGCGAAACTGGCACCAGCCACAACGGCGCCTGCACCAACGCCCGCTACCAACACCACAACGGCGAGCGTCGCCGCGCAAACACCCGTCGACATCTCGCCGCAAACCGATGCGCTTCTGGCGTCCTTGCAGAGAAACGGCGTGACCGGCGCGATGCAGACGCAGGCGATGGACGCCTATCGCCGCACCATGACGATGGGCGCGCAGCCCGCCGGCACCGTTCACTAAGTCCGCGCACCGAAGATCGCACTGCCGACGCGCACATGCGTCGCGCCGAATTTGATCGCGCTTTCAAAATCGCTGCTCATGCCCATGCTGAGAAGCGGCAACGCGTTTTCCCGCGCGATTTTCTGCAGCAGCGCGAAATGCGGCGCGGGATTTTCGCCAGCCGGCGGAATGCACATCAATCCTTTCACCGGCAATTTCAATTCGTCGCGGCAGAGCGCGACGAACGCCGCCGTATCCTGCGGTGCGATCCCGGCCTTCTGCGGCTCTTCGCCGGTATTGACCTGAACGAACAGCGCCGGCGATCTGCCGCTGCGTTCGATCTCCGCCTTCAACGCATGCGCCAGCTTGGGCCGGTCGAGCGAATGGATCGCATCGAAAAATTCCACCGCTTCGCGCGTCTTGTTCGATTGCAGCGGCCCGATCAGGTGCAGTTCGATGTCCGGATAGTCCGCGCGCAACGCCAGCCATTTTCCCATCGCCTCCTGCACGCGATTCTCGCCGAAGACGCGATGACCGCTTTCTAGAACGGGCCGGATGGCATCGGCGTCATAGGTCTTGCTTACCGCCACAAGGGTAGTGAACGGCGCGGGCGCAACCGCCTTCTTTCGCGCAGCGTCGATCCGCGCCAGAATGTCGGACAGGTTTTTCGCGGATTCGTTCATCGATGGCAGACAAGCTTGCCCGCGCGAAACTCGCAAGAGCGGCACGGCGTTTCGGCGCACACAGCGGCGATGCGACGCTGATTTTGCTAACCGACGACGAAAGGCAGGCCGATCTGCTCGCCGCGGCGTCCGCGCTGCCGCGCGGCAGCATGGTGATCCTGCGCAGCCGCAACGCCTCACGGCGCGCCGCAATCGCCAAGGCGCTGAAGACCATCGCCCGCAGCCGCGCCCTGAAATTTCTCATCGCGGGCGACGCGGCGCTCGCGCAAGGCATCGGCGCGGACGGGATTCATCTGCCGCAAACACGCGCGCGCGAAGCAGCCTTTTGGCGCGCGCGGCATCCTCACTGGATCATTACGGTTGCCGCCCATTCGCTTGGCGCTTGTGCCCACGCCCCGCAGGCCGACGCGATCCTTCTGGGGCCGGTCTTCGTGACAGGAAGCCATCCGGGCGGCGGCAGGCTTGGCACGATGCGGCTGCGGTTGATCGCACGGCAAAGCCCGCTGCCCATCTATGCCCTCGGCGGCATCGACGCGCGCAGCGCCATCTGTTTGCAGGGCGCGCAACTCGCGGGCCTTGCCGCCATCGGCGCGCTGTCCGTCTAAATCGTGATGTTGGTGTGCAGATAGAACGCGTTCATACCGATGGACGGGTTGCCATTGTAGAACGTGCCGGTGCTTTCGCGGAAATGCATATATTGCCAGCCCGCCGTGAGCTGGATGTTGGAATTGACCGCGTAGGAAATGGATGGGTTCCAGCCGTTCTCTTTCAGACCCGGCATTCCCAGCACACCATCCGCCATGCCGGTTTCGTATTCGACGCCCGCCGACCACGCACCCAGATTGTAGACCGTGCCGAAATCGATGTTGCTGGTTTCGCCATGCCGGGATGCCTGCTGCACATTGAACGTGTAGGCATTGGAAATGCGATAGGCGACGCCGAACGAAATCTTGGCATCGTCCAGCGTGGTGTCGGTCTCGATTCCCGCGCCCCAATCCCAGACATCGTCGTGCTCCGGCGTCGGCTTTGCGTCATGCGCCACGGCCGCGGACGTGGAGGCCTGCATGTTCCAGCTTCCCAACTGCGCGGAATAATTGACGTTGCCTTCGAGAAAATTCGTCACCCGGTCCGGAACGTCATGGTCCTTGTCGGCGAATGGCAGCACGCCCTTTGCTTTATACGGCGTGTAGGAGATACCGAACTGCAGGCCGGACAGGCGCGGCGAGATGTAGGAAATCTTCGTGTCGTTCGCCGAGGTGAATATGCCCGTGCGCAGGTTGAAGATGCCGTTGAAGGCGAGGCCCGTCGCGGGATCCTTGAAAAACACCACATTGGCATCGTTGATCGCGGGCGGGCCGTCGACCAGCGGCGCGCTCACCGCCAGGCTGTAGGCCGCGCCAGTCTGCTCGCCGATCTCGACACGCCCATAGGGTGTCTGGGCATAGGCATAGCCAAGCTCGAAAACGTCGTTGCCGAAATTGTCGCCGGAAAGATGGTCGTGATAGGCGAGAATGCTGCCCTTCGCACCGATCTCCCAGCCATCGGACAGGGTTTTGGTCAGGCTGGGCGCGAAAATCGCGAACGCCTGAACACCCTGGCGGTCCACACCGCCATCCTGATGCGCCGCATAGACCGCGCCGGAAAGATTGACGCCGAGATTGCCGGTCCAGCCGTCGCCCAACGTGGCGTTGAGCGGCGCGATCATCGCGCTCGCGTCGTCATCCGCCCGGGCGGGCGCGGCAAACACCATCGCCAGCGCCACCGCGGCACATAGCTTCGCTCTTAACCTCATTTGCAATCGGGGCCCCCCGCGGCGCTTCTAAGCCCTTATAACCAAAGCGTAACCCGCCGTCAGCCCAGTTAACGCCGCCGTTGCGCCACAGTGGCGGGCCAAGTATAAGCCGCGCGGGGACCAAACGGGCCGTC
>DATCFN010000056.1:0-8510 GCA_036509475.1 Rhizomicrobium sp.
TGGCCCCGGCATCGGGCCGCAAGCGCAGGTCGACGCGAAAGACATAGCCGTCGCTCGTCAACTCGCTCAGAAGCCGGACAAGCCCCTTGACGAGGTCAACCGCAGCACCGCGCGGATCGTCTTTCTTGCGAAACGGAAATCGCTGCATGTCGTAGAACACGACAAGGTCGATATCGCTGGAATAGTTCAGTTCATAGGCACCGTATTTTCCCATGGCCAGAACAATCAGGCCCGTTTCGTTTTCGAGTTTTGCAGGATCAGACGCGTCGATACCCATCGGGACGGCGGCCTGAACAAGAAGGAAACGTAGCGCGCTGCTCACACAGCTGTCGGCGAATTTGCTCAGGGCCCGCGTGACCTCCGGCAGGCTCCAGATGCCTCCGATATCGGCGAGCGCGATGGTGAGAGCCGCCCGACGCTTGGCGCGCCGCAGAACCGCCATGGCGGCCACGATGCTCTCGGCCTCAACTGCAGCGAAACACTCCGCTTCGATGTCACGCATGAGCGATTGCGGTTCACTGCTCAAGGCGTGCTTTAGAAAGTCGCGTTCCCGAATGGCAATCCGCGCCAGAAACGGACTGTTGCCGAATGCGGCTTCCAGCACCGGCAGATGTTCGGCCGCCGGGACGAAGCCGCCCTCGCCTTCAGCAAGCGCCGCCAATGTCCGCTGGGCGCGCGCGACATCGAAAGGTGCCGGAATTTTCGCCGGAATCGGAAAAACAGTCATGGCGCGATCTTAAAAGAAAAAATGGCCGGTGTCGCAGCGCCGGAAAATCATTCCGCCGTCAACTGGCGCGGCGTGGCGGCCTGCACGCGCGCGCGTCCGGCGTCGTGGTGAAACAAAATCGTCGCTTTCAAACCCGGCCCGTTATCCGCCAGTTCGAATTGCGCATCGTGCAACCGCGCGACGGCAAGAACCAGACTGAGGCCGAGGCCGGAGCCCGGCGAATGACGGCTGGCCTCCAGCCGAACGAAACGCTCCATCACGCGTTCACGGTCTTCTTCGGGAATTCCCAACCCGCTGTCGGCCACGATGAGGGCCACGCCGCGCGGCGTGTTCTCGATCGCAATGCGCACCTTGCCGCCGGCCGGGGTATATTTGATCGCGTTGTCCACCAGATTGGCGAGCGCCTGCGAGATCAGGCTGCGATTGCCGGCGAGCGCGACCGTCCCGCTGGGCGCCACGACAAAGTTCAATCCGTTTTCCTCGGCGAGCGGGCCGTAAAGCTCGGCAATGCCCTCCACCACGGCGCGCAGGTCCACCCGTGTCATCGCTTCGCGCGCAAGCCCAGCTTCGGCTTCGGCGATCAGCAGCAACGCGTTGAACGTGGCGATAAGCTGATCGATTTCCACCGCCGCAGATTCAATCTCGGCCGCTTCCGCGCTTTCGGGCGGCAGGCGCCGCAGCGCCGCATCGATGCGGTTGCGCAGCCGGTTGAGAGGCGTGCGCAGATCGTGCGCGATGGAGTCGGTGACATCCCGCATACCGCGCATCAGCCGCTCGTTGCGGTCCAGCATGCGGTTGAGGTTGGCGGCGAGCGCATCGAACTCATCGCCGGCGCCTTTGACCGGCACGCGGCGCGACAGATCGCCTGCCATGATATCGCGGCTCGTCTTGTTGATCGAATCCAGGCGCACGATGAGATTGCGGCTCATCAATCCACCGCCGATAAGGCCGAGGATCAGCATCATCAACACGCTCCACGGCAGCGTGGTGCCGAGGAAACGTGCCGTCTCATGGCGTTCATGCACATCGCGCGAAACGATGAGCTGAAATCCACCGGAGAGTTGGAAGAGCCGCCCGCGCGCGCGGCGCAATGTCGAAACCCCGCCTACGCGCCGCTCATAGTTGAATTCGATGAAATTGTCGGGCCGGTAGATGATCTCCGGCCAGCCATCGAGATTGCCCGCGATGGGACGGCGCAGCGCGTCGGTCAGAAGATAGAGCGCCTGTCCGCCGCGCATCGACCGGCTGATGATGACATCGCTCAGGCCGCCGAGCCCTTGGCGCTGATACTGTTCCGCCAGTCCCGATATTTCGGCCTCGATCGTCTGATCGGTCTGCGAGTCCAGTTCCCGCTTGGTGTTCAGATAGGTAAACGCGACAAGGCCCGCGGCCGAAACCGCGAAGATCGCGACGTAAACAAAAACAATCCGGAACGCGAGCGTGCGAAATATTCTAGGCGCGCGCACGGATCATATAGCCTGCGCCGCGCACGGTGTGCAGAAGCGGCGTCTCGAAGCCCTTGTCGATCTTGGCGCGCAGGCGCGAAATATGCACATCGATCACGTTGGTTTGCGGATCGAAATGATACTCCCAAACGCTCTCCAGGAGCATCGTCCTTGTCACCACCTGGCTCGCATGGCGCATGAGATATTCCAGCAGGCGAAATTCGCGCGGCTGCAAATCGATCGACGCTTCGCCCCGATTGGCGGTGCGCGTGAGCAAATCCAGCTCCAGATCGCCCACCTGCAGGCGCGTCTTGACGGATGCGGGGTGGCGCCGGCGCATAAGCGCGTCCATGCGGGCGAGCAATTCCACAAAGGCATAAGGCTTGGTGAGGTAATCGTCGCCGCCAGCCTTCAGGCCCTTCACGCGATCGTCCACTTCGGAGAGCGCGCTGAGGAAAAGCACCGGCGTCACGTTGCCTTGCTGACGGATTTCCTCGACCAGCTTGAGCCCATCCAGCTTGGGCAGCATCCGATCGATGATCGCCATGTCGTAAGGCCGTGACAGCGCGAGGTTCAACCCGATCTCGCCATCGCCGGCATCATCCACCACATGGCCGGCCTCTTTCAGGCCGTTCACAAGATAGCGCTGCGCTTCAAGGTCATCTTCCACGACGAGGATTCGCATAATGAAACTCCTGTTTCGACTATCGATAAATTAAATTGTCGGCCAAAAAGATTTGCATCGACCGGGCGGTGTGGCTTTGTCCACGCCGCCCGGCGCGATCTGTTTATGCTCCGAGCTTGATGGCAACGAAGCGCTGACCCGCCTGACCTGTGACCAGCACCAGCACGGTGTTGTGACCGGAGGCTTGCGCGGCCTGCACGCTCGCCTTCACCTCTTGCGGCGAATGCACCGGGCGATTGGCCACCGACACGACGACATCGCCGGGCTGCAAACCCTTGTCCGCCGCGTCGCTGTTGGGATCGACCCGCGTGATGACGACGCCGTTCACATGGTTGTCGAGATTGTAGGCCTGCCGCGTCTCCGGTGTGACGGCCGCAAGCCCAAGACCCATCGCTTCCGCGGTGCTGGCTGGGCCGCCCCGCTGCGGCGCGGCATTGGACGCAACTTTGTCATCTTTCTTCGCGCCGATCTTTGCGTTCAGTGTTTTTGGTGTGCCGTTGCGAACGATGGAGAAGGCTGCAGACGCGCCTGCCGGCAGCGAGGCGACGCGGCGCGTGAGATCGCGATTGTCTTCAACCGGCTTGCCGTTGACGGCGAGCACAATATCGCCCGGCACAAAGCCCGCCTGCGCCGCGGGACCGCCAGGTGAAACGCTGGCAACGATAGCGCCCTTCATGGCCTTGTTGCCCATGCTCGACGCCATCTCCGGCGTGATGTTCTGGATCTCGACACCAAGATAGCCGCGGGCGACACGGCCGTGCGCCTGAAGCTGCGCCACCACGTCGTGGATGGTGGACGACGGAATGGCAAAGCCGATGCCGACGCTGCCGCCGGACGGCGAGAAGATCATCGAGTTCATGCCGATGACTTTGCCCTGGATATCGAATGTCGGGCCGCCGGAGTTGCCGCGATTGATGGGCGCGTCGATCTGAATGAAGTCCGTATACGGACCATTTCCGACATCGCGGCCGATGGACGATATGATGCCCGCCGTGACCGTGTTGCTGAGGCCGAACGGATTGCCGACGGCGATCACCCAGTCGCCGACGCGCACCTGCCGGTCGTCGCCGAATTCGACCGCGGGCAGCGGCTTGTCGGCTTTGACCTTCAGCAGCGCGATGTCAGTGGCCGGATCGGTGCCGATGAGCTTGGCATCGAATTCACGGCCGTCGGGAAACTTCACTGTGATCTTCTTGCCGTTTTCGATCACGTGATTGTTGGTGACGATGTAGCCCGACTTGTCGATGACAAAGCCCGATCCCATGGCGACAGCTTTGCGCGGCGCGTTTTGCTGGCCCTGACCGAACTGGTTGAAGAAATTGCGGAACGGGGCCGGGATAGCGTCCGGATCGAAGCCGGACTGCTGGTTCACCTGTTCTTCGACCGTGATCGTCACGACGGATGGACTCACGCGCTCGACAAGATCGGCGAAACTGAACGGTGTTCCGGCTTCGATCATGCGCGGCGTGCTCGGCCGCATCGGCATTGCCGGCGGCGGCATCGGGCGTGCGGGCTGCTGCTGTTGTGGGGCGTGTTGGGCCTGCGGGGCGGCCAGTGCAAAGGCGCCTAGGCCTCCGACGACCATGGCGCCGGCCACAGCGGATGCCAGAAGCCTGCCGCGATAGCTTTTCAGGAAGTCTTCGGTTTTCTTTTTCATTTTTGTCTCCGTTCGATAGCGCAGCAGCCTGGAAGCCGCTCGCCGTGACCCCGTCCATCCAGGGTTAGCCGTATACCCAGAATCTTACATGTTTCTGTCTTAGAAATGAACAGAATGTAATATTACAAGTTCCTGATCGATCCCGCGAAATATCAGCGGATCTCGGCACGCAGCCTTTTGCGCGCGCGCCACAAGACAAAGCCCAGCGTGGTTCCGCCAATCAGCAGAATCGCCAACGGTCCAAACCACAACACGAATGTTTGCGGCTCCAGCGGCGGCTTCATCAGGATGAAGTCACCATAGCGCGTGACGAGATATTGGTCCACTTGCGCATCGCTGTCACCCGCTTCGATACGTGCGCGGATCAGGAGGCGCAGGTCGGCAGCCAGCGGCGCATTGGATTCGTCGAGCGACTGACTCTGGCAGACCACACACCGTAATGTTTTTTGCAATGCGACGGCGCGCGCTTCCAATGCCGGATCGGAAAGCTTCTCCGGCCCCGAATAGGCGGCAGCGCCCGTTGCGAAACTCGCCAGAAACAGCAGCGCGAGAAAAATGCGCTTCATTCCGCCGCCGCAAGTTGCGTCTTGCCGGCGAGACGCGGCCGCAGCCGTCCCCACAGTCCGGCGAGGCCGCCCAGCGCCATGAAAGCACCACCGAACCAGATGAACGGCGCGAGCGGACTCACATAAGCGCGCAATACCCATCCGCCGTCACGCGCGTCACCCAGTGCAAGATAGAGATCGGAGAAACCCGTCGTGCGGATCGCCGTTTCGGTTGTCGCCTGCTGTTCCACGGGATAGACGCGCTTTTCGGGCGTCATCACCGCGATACTACGGCCATCGCGCATGACGTTGATGATGGCGCGCTCGGCTTGATAGTTGGGGCCCTGAACATCCTGCACATTTTCGAGAAGCAGCGTGTAACCGGCGATCGGCATGGACTGGCCCGGCTTGAGCAACTCCAGCGCCTCGCTGCGCCACACGGTCGTCGCCGTAATGCCCAAAAGGGTGATGCCCAAACCGGCATGCGCCAGCGACGATGCGAACGCGCCCACCGGCAACGCACGCAGATCGCCGCGCCGCGCAAGATCGATGACGCTCGCGCAGATCACCCAAGCTCCAAGACCGCAAGCGCCGGCCGCGGCCAAAGAACGCGGTGCAACGAAAGCGAGCACGGCGGCAGAGGCAACAGCGGCTGCGCCCAGGCCGGGCATTAGCACCCGCAGCGCGCTTTTCAGATCACCGTTGCGCCAGCCGAGGCGCGGCCCAAACGGGACCAGCAAGATCAGCGCGACAAAAATCGGCGCGAAGGTCAGCGCGAAGTATGGCGGCCCAACGGAAATCTTGGTGCCGGTCATGGCATCCAGCAGCAGAGGATAAAGTGTGCCGATAAACACCGTCGCCGCCGCGGCGGTGAGCAGCACATTGTTGAGGAGCAGCGCCGTTTCCTTGCTCGCCGGTTCAAACGCCGCGCCGCTTTGCAGTTTCGGCGCACGCCAGGCGAAGAGCGCGAGCGCACCGCCGATGGCGGCGATCAGCATCGCCAGAATGTAAACGCCGCGCGTCGGATCGCTGGCGAACGCATGCACGGACGACAGCACGCCGGAGCGAACGAGAAATGTTCCGATCAAGCTCAACGAAAATCCCATGATCGCGAGCAGCAATGTCCAACTTCGGAAGGCGCCCGTGCGTTCGGTGGCAAGCGCGGAGTGCAACAGCGCGGTCGCGATCAACCACGGCATCAGTGCCGCGTTCTCCACCGGATCCCAGAACCAGAAGCCACCCCAGCCCAAAACATAATAGGCCCACCAGCTTCCCAGGGTGATGCCGATGGTCAGCGCAATCCACGCCATCAGCATGAAAGGCCGCGCGGCGCGCGCCCAGGCGGCATCCGCCTCGCCGGTGATGAGAGCAGCAGCAGCGTAAGAAAAGGCCGCCGACAGACCGACATAACCGATGTAGAGCATCGGTGGATGGAAGGCCAAGCCGGGATCCTGCAGCAGCGGATTCAAACCCGCGCCTTCAAATGGCGGCGGATCGAGGCGCAGGAACGGATTGGACGTAAACAGGATGAAGAGAAGAAACGCGCAGGCCAGCAACCCCTGCACGCCCAGCGCTGCCGATGTCAGCCGCGCGCTGCCGCGTTGCGCAAAGGCGATGATCGCGGAATAGACCGCCAGCACCATCACCCACAGCAGCATCGATCCTTCGTGGTTTCCCCAGACACCGGTGATTTTATAAAGCAGCGGTTTGGCGGTGTGCGAATTCTGCGCCACGTTCAGCACGCTGAAATCAGACGTGACGAATGCGTAGGTCAGCGCGCCGAAAGCCAGCGCGACAAACACAAACATGCCGATGGCCGCGCTCGATGCCACGTCGCGCGCCCGGTTTGCGGCAACGCGCGCGCCCAAAATTCCGGCAGTCCCCATCACGGCGGAAAGCGCGAAGGCCAGCGCCAGCGCTAGCTGCCCGATCTCGCCGGTCATGTGCCGCCTTCTTTCCAACGGCCCGAACGCTTCAGCGCGTCCACCACTTCCGGCGGCATGTATTTCTCATCGTGCTTGGCGAGGACTTCGCTGGCGTCGAAAACGCCGCCATTGTCCATCGCACCGAGCGCCACAACGCCTTGCCCCTCGCGGAACAGATCGGGCAACACGCCGTGGAAGGCGACCGGGACGTTCGACTTGCCATCAGTCACGACGAAACGCACCTCAGCCTGCGGACCGTGGCTGACGCTACCCTTCTCGACCAACCCGCCGATGCGAAACGCGACGCCGGGCGAAACATGTTTCGTCGCGACGTCTGAGGGGCTGTAGAAATAAAGAACATTGTCCTTCAGCGCGCCCAGCACCAGCACCGCGCCGGCAGCGCCGGCCACCAGCAATGCTCCTGCAAAATAAAGACGGCGGCGCTTGCGCGGATTCATGAGCAAAGACAAACCTTTGAAACGGGCGGGACTATAGGCGGGGGCGGCGTGGCGGCCAACGCGGCAAGGCAGCGCCCCGGTTCCGCCCCAATCCCAGCCGAATCTGCATGGGGCTCAGGGGCGCTTGTCATGAAAACAGTCCGGCTTTCTGTCGTATTCGCCGCAGCACTTTTTCTGTTGAGCTGTTTGCCGCCGGCAACGACGCATCCGATCGGAAGCACGGCGGGCCTGCGCAACGATCCGGCGTTCACGGGGCTCTGGCGCGCCAAAGCCGAAAACGCCGACGACGGCGACCGCGATCTCTATCTGCATTTTCTTCCGGCGCCGGATGGAACGATCACCGTTGTCATGGTCAAGGACGGTACCAAGCAGGACGGCGGCTGGTCCATCGCATCGATCACCACGGCAGCGCTCGGCGCAAATCACTTTATCAATGCGCAACTGACATTCAGCGACGGAAAAATGGTCGATCCTGCCGAGGCATCGGGCACCACACCGCTCCTCTACCGTTTCGACGGCCCCAATCACGCTGCGATGTTCTTCCTGGACGAGGACGCGACGAAAGCCGCGATCAAAGCGGGCTGGATCAAAGGCACGGTTGAGGAAGGTCAGTTCGGCGATGCGAAAATCACCGCCGATCCGAAATCACTGGACGCCTTCATGGCAAGCAAACGCGGCGTAGCGCTTTTCGGCGAACGCTTCATCACGATGACGAAGATGGAATGATCCTAGTGCGCCACACCGCGGCGCAGGATCTCGTCCGCGATTCCGGTGTCATAGCTCAGGCCCGCCGGCGTCAGCGTGATGCGATGCGGCCAGTCGGCGCGCGCGACGCCCTTGCGTTCGAGCGCATGCCAGACTTTTTCGTTGTAGATGCCGGTCGCGTCGCTACCGCGCACCACCGCATCGCCCAGATGAAAATGGTCGCCATGCGCCTGCGGAAATTGCTGGATCGTCGCTTCGCCGGGCCCCGGCCCCGCGACCGCGACGTTCGGAACGCGCGCCAGCGCCTGCAACAGGGTCAGCGTGCGAAGCTGAAGCGGATTGAGCTTCAACGGGTTCTGCTTT
>DATCFN010000057.1:0-4608 GCA_036509475.1 Rhizomicrobium sp.
GGACCGTGCCGTGATCACGCATGGCCATTCGGATCACGCGCGCGCCGGTCACGGCACGGTGCTGGCGACGCCCGAAACGCTCGCCATCATGGCGGCGCGCTATGGCGAGGATTTCGCCGGCGCGACGCAGACAGCGGCATACGGACAGACCATCACGCGCGGCGGCGTGGACGTAACATTGGTGCCGGCCGGTCATGTGCTGGGTTCGGCGCAGGCGGTGGTGCGTGCCAAAGGCATGACCATCGTCGTGTCGGGTGATTACAAGCGCCGCCGCGATCCGACCTGTCCGCCCTTCGAGCCGGTGCCTTGTGACGTGTTTGTCACCGAAGCGACGTTCGGCATTCCGGTGTTCAATTTTCCCGATGCGGCCGATGAAGTGGCGCGCCTGCTGAAATCGGTGGCGCAGTTTTCCGAGCGCACGCATCTGGTCGGCGCCTACGCGCTGGGCAAGGCGCAGCGGATCATCCGGTTGTTGCGCGAGGCCGGTCACGGCACGCCGATCTATGTTCATGGCGCGATGCAAAGCATGAATGCGCTCTATCAGCGTTTCGGCATCGATCTGGGACCGCTGGAGGCCGCGACAGTGGAGAAGGGCAGCAAAAAAGATTTCGCCGGCGCCATCGTCATCGCGCCGCCTTCGGCGATTGACGATAAATGGTCGCGCCGTTTTGCCGATCCGCTTCCCGCGTTTGCGAGCGGCTGGATGCGGGTGCGCGCGCGGGCGCGCCAGCGTCAGGTGGAATTGCCGCTGGTCATCTCCGACCATGCCGACTGGACGGAACTCACTGATACGATCAGCGAGATCGCGCCCGGCGAAGTCTGGATCACCCACGGCGGCGAAGATGCGCTGCTGCGCTGGTGCGAACTAAAGGGGCAGAAGGCGCGCGCCCTGTCGCTGGTCGGTTATGATGCGGATGAAGGCGAAGCATGAAAGCTTTCGCCCATCTGTTGGATCGTCTGGCTTTCACGCCGCAGCGCAACGGCAAGCTGGTGCTGGTGCGCGACTTCCTGCGCGAGCAGCCCGATCCGGAACGCGGTTGGGCGCTGGCGTCGCTGAGCGGCGCGCTGTCGTTTGATGCTGCAAAACCGGGCTTCATACGAAAGGCGGTGGAAGCGCGGATGGATCCGCAACTGTTCGCGCTCTCTTACGACTATGTCGGCGACCTGGCGGAAACCGTGTCGCTGGTGTGGCCCGCGAAGCCCGGCGCCAATCGCGAGCCCGATCTATCCGAAGTGGTGGATGCGCTGCGCGGCGCGACGCGGCCGCAGGTGCAGAAGCTTCTGGAAGGCTGGCTCGATGCGCTGGACGCGGACGGCCGCTGGGCGTTGCTGAAGCTGCTCACGGGTGGATTGCGCGTCGGTGTTTCCGCGCGGCTTGCCAAGCAGGCCTGCGCCGATATGGGCGGCGTGGAGGTGAGCCAGATCGAGGAAATCTGGCACGGCCTGGAGCCGCCTTACGAAGACCTGTTCGCATGGCTGGAGAAGCGCAGCGAAAAGCCGAGCGCCGATCATCCGGGGCGCTTTCGTCCGGTGATGCTAGCGCAGGCGATCGATGCGGAGAAAGATTTCTCGACCTATGCCGCAACCGATTACGCCGCCGAATGGAAGTGGGACGGCATCCGCGTGCAGGCGGTGAACGAGCGCGGGCAGCGGCGTCTCTTCAGCCGCACGGGCGACGATATCGGCGCGAGTTTTCCTGACGTACTAGAGGCGCTGTCGCAAGAAGGCGTCATCGACGGCGAATTGCTGGTGATGAAGAGCGGCAAGGTCGACAGCTTCGGCGATCTGCAGCAGCGGTTGAACCGCAAGAAGGTCGATTTCGAATTGCTCGCCAAATTTCCGGCCGCCATCCGCGCTTATGACATTCTGCTGGACGGCGAAAAGGATATGCGCGCGTTTTCGTTCCGGGAGCGCCGCGCGGTGCTGGAAGCGTTTGTCGCGCGCGAAAAATCGGACCGCATCGACCTGTCGCCGTTGCAGCCATTCGGCAATTGGGAAGAACTCGCGCAATTGCGCGCGCATCCGCCGGCAGGCGATCCGCAGATCGCAGAAGGGCTGATGCTCAAGCGCTGGGATTCGCCTTACGAAGCGGGCCGCCCCAAAGGCCCATGGTTCAAATGGAAACGCGATCCGCATCTGATCGACGCGGTGCTGATGTATGCGCAGCGCGGCCACGGCAAGCGCAGCGGCTTCTATTCGGATTATACGTTCGGGGTGTGGCGGACGGATGCCAATGGCGACCGTTCGCTCACGCCGGTGGGCAAAGCCTATTTCGGCTTCACTGACGAAGAACTGAAACAGATCGACAAGTTCGTCCGCGACAACACGATCGAGCGCTTCGGCCCGGTGCGCTCGGTAAAAGCGAACAAGGATTTCGGGCTGGTGCTGGAAGTGGCGTTCGAAGGGCTGCAGCGCTCCACGCGCCACAAATCGGGCGTCGCCATGCGCTTTCCGCGCATCAGCCGCCTGCGCTGGGACAAGCCCGCGCGGGAGGCCGATGAACTTTCAACGCTGGAGAAGATGCTGGACTGACCCGATCAGTCCTTCAGCATCGGCTTGCCTTCATGGGCGACCAGAAGGTCGTGCATGTCGTCGGCATGTTCTTCCTCGACGCGCAGGATGCTTTGCAGCATGGACTTGGTGCCCGGATCGTCATTGCCGAAATAGCGCACCAGTTCGCGATAGTGATCGACGGCGATGCGCTCGGCGATCAGGTTTTCCTTGATCATCTCGACGAGGTTCAATTCCTGCTTGCCGTATTCGGAGGCCGAACGCGACAGCAGGCCTTCCGGACTGAAATTCGGCGTGCCGCCCAACTGGCTGATACGCTCGGCCACTTCCACGGCATGGCCCCATTCGTCTTTGGCATGTTCTTCGAATTCGGCTTTCACGCCTTCGCTGGAAATGCCGCTCGCGGTGATGGCGTGCATCTGATAGCGCAGGACGCAGACGATTTCCGTCGCCAGCACTTCCTGCAGGATGGCGATGGTCTTCTTCACATCACCGATATAACTCGTGCCGACAGCGCCGGTCTCCAGATGTTTACGCGCGCGTTCGCGCAGCGTCTTGACGTCGGAAAGGAAGGGCTTTTCGGCGGCTTTGGTGTCGGCGTTATTGGGCACGGTCAGACTCCTGCATCGGCGGGTGAGATTTTTGCCGGACCACTCAGGAATAGCACAGGATGAGGGTCCAACTCGCGGATTCAACGCGGCGGGAACAGGAAAGTTCCCGCCGCGAAAGGCCAGAAATCCTGGTTATTTTGGGATTTGCAGGAAGGGTACGGCCGATCCGGGCACCATGGTCGTCGGCAATATCCCGTTCCATTTTTCCGCCGCCGTCAGCGAGATCAGGTTGGGGTTGGACTGCAGCGCGTCCGAACGCGCCTTGATCGCCTGCGCTTCGGCCTGTCCTTTGACTTCGATGGCATGGGCCTGCGCGTCCGCAGCCGCTTTCACTTCGTAAGCCGCGGCATCGGCATTGGTGATGCGCTTGGCTTTCTCCGCTTCAGCTTGATACTGCAGCACGATGGACTTCATGCGGTTTTCGACGGCGGTTTCGTAAACGTCGGAGAAGGCAACGTCTTCGACCTGCACCGAAACGATGTGAATGCCGCGCCCGTCCAGCGCACGCTCCAGCGAGCGTTGCACTTCCAGGCCCAGTTTGGTGCGGTCCTGGATCATGTTCTGCGCGGAGAAAATGCCGAAGACTTCCTTCAGGCGCTGCGGCAACTGCGTGTCAATCAGGATGCTGGAATAGTCCGTGCCGTAACGCGTATAGACGTCGAGTACGCTGTTCTCCGGCAGAAGATAGTTCACGCTGACCTGCACCGTCGCGGGTTGCTGATCCTGGCTATAGGCCTGGGTTTTGAATTCTTCTTTCTGCTCGCGCACGCTCATCTTCACGACGTCTTCGATGAACGGCATTTTGAAATGCAATCCGGGACCTTCGACGTCCACCGCCTGTCCCCAGCGCAAAAGCACGGCGCGCTCGCCCTGATCGACCGTGTACCAAGTGCCGTCAATGCCGAACAAAAGAAACAGAACGGCCACCAAAACGGCGACCGCTGCCAGCCTGCTGGTAAATTTCATGACGCCCTCCAAAAAGGACCGAAGCCCGGTCCCGCCACGCCAAGATGTGGGAACCGCGCAAAACCGCTTCAATGGGGTGGGCTTGGAAACTGACTCAAGAGTCACGTTCGCTGTGACCGGCTGTTCGCGGCTTGCAAAGCGGGATAGCCGGGCGCAGCCTTTGCGGATCGCGGAGCAGCCGGAAAGGCAGTTTCCGCCGCAGTTCGGGCCGCAAGCCCG
The DNA here is from genome assembly GCA_036509475.1 of Rhizomicrobium sp. GTDB lineage: Bacteria > Pseudomonadota > Alphaproteobacteria > Micropepsales > Micropepsaceae > Rhizomicrobium. Next base: position 4,308 of record DATCFN010000057.1, read on the forward strand.
TTGCATCCGGGATGATGCGGCGCCTGCCGACACTCCGCTGGAACGCCAGCCGAGGAGGCACATATGCAGGTCAAGCACATCCTTCGCGACAAAGGCCGCGAAGTCGTCACCATTCTCAGCGACGCCACATTGTCCGAGGCCGCGCGGCTGCTTGCCAGCAAGCGGATCGGCGCGGTGGTGGTCCGCGACCGCGACGGATCGCTGGCCGGCATCCTGTCCGAACGCGACATTGTAAGGGCGCTGGCAGAGGCGAGCGTCGCGGCCTTGCCGCAGGCTGTTTCGCAATACATGACGCGCAGCG
>DATCFN010000058.1:0-4338 GCA_036509475.1 Rhizomicrobium sp.
ATCGAATCACACTTCGCAAACCTGCGGAATCCCTTCCGACTCGTGTTTCAGGGAATTCGCTCTAGGCTGAACATCAGCAAGAGCGGCGTGTCGACCAGCCTTGGTCCGCGCGGCGCCGATCTGAATATCGGCAGTCACGGAATGACGACCAATGCGGGGCTTCCCGGCACCGGTCTTTCCTATCGTCAGAAAGTCGGTCATCACGTCAGCGGCATCGGGGTAGGCCTTTTCATCGCGGCTCTCGTCTTTGCGGGGTGGCGATACTTTGGCGGCGAGATCCCCAACGCCGCGCCGCAGATCCCGCAATCCATGAGCGATCAGGACGATTCCGGCGGCATCCCGACCGTCACGCGCGCGCCCCGAACATCCTCGCACGCGTCGCATCCGCATGTTGAGGACGCCAATGCCGGCGCCGACGTGATCGCGGCGGCGGAACCGGCGTCGGGCACGATGTTCGTGCATCGCAACAACTCGGACTTGCGCGGCCGCCCGTCCACGTCGTCGCCGGCACTCAAGAAATTGGCGAAGGGCGAGCAGGTTTCGCTGCTGGCCCTGTCCGACAAATGGGCCGAGATACAGGACGGCACGGTCAAGGGCTGGGTGCGCGCCAGCGTCATCAAATCGACGCCGCCCGGCGCGCCCGGCACCAAACACCCGCGCAAGAAAGCGAAGCCTTAAAGCGTTGCACCAACGAGCCAGCAGGCAGCGGCGGGTGCGACGCCTGCGGACGTCAGATCTTTCTCGAAGGCGGCTTTCACGGCATCGCGAATCTTGCCGCGGGTTGCATCGTCAAGGTCGAGCGCGGCGCGCGACAGCGGCCCCACATTAAGCGCCGAATCCGCCGCCTCGTCCAAACTCACGCCGAGACTCGCCTTCGTATCGAGTTTTTCGATGCGGATATTGGCGAAACCCGCGTCCGTCAAAATGCCCTTCAGGCGCGCGGCGTCCGCGAATGCAAACGGTCCGGGCGCATGCGGATCGCCTGGCGGCTGCTCTGGCAACAGAGGCTTGGCGGCCGTGTAAGGCGTGAAGGCCCAGGCGTTCTCCTTGAACGGCCGCCAGCACACGAAGGCCAGACGCCCTTTCGGCGCCAACGCGCGGCGGATGTTGGCGAAGGCAGCGACGGGATCGTCGAAGAACATGACGCCAAAGCGCGAGAACACGACGTCAAAGACCGGCTGAAAATCATGCGACGAGGCATCGGCCTCCTGAAATGCGATGTCCGCATTCATCGCCTGCGCCCGCGCGCGCGCCACTTCCAGCATTGGTGCGGAGATGTCGAGACCGGCAACAGCGCCTTCCGGAGCCACCATCATGCCGAGGCGCAATGTCGTCGTTCCGCAACCGCAACCGATGTCGAGCACCCGCTCGCCGGATCGCACATCCGCGAACGGCATCAGCCCGTCGGTGATGTTGTTGAGTTGCAGGTCGATACGGTCTTGCAGCCGCGCCCAGCGCTGACCGACGGTTCCGTTCCAGAATTCGATTTGCTGTGCGTTGCCCTTCGTCACATCCCGGTCTTTCTCTTGCGCATGGCCAGCGTGCGCAGGCGCAGCGCGTTCAGCTTGATGAATCCAGCGGCGTCTTTCTGATCGTAAGCGCCTTTGTCGTCCTCGAAGGTAACGAGGTCGTGGCTGTAGAGCGAATAGGGCGAGGTGCGTCCCACCGTGATCACATTGCCTTTGTAGAGCTTCAACCGCACCGAACCGGCGACAAATTCCTGGCTCCTGTCGATCGCGGCCTGCAGCATTTCACGCTCCGGCGAGAACCAGAACCCGTTATAGATCAGTTCCGCGTAACGCGGCATCAGATCGTCTTTCAGATGCGCCGCGCCGCGATCCAGCGTGATCGATTCCATCGCGCGGTGCGCGGCCAGCAAAATCGTGCCGCCCGGTGTTTCATAAACGCCGCGCGATTTCATGCCGACGAAACGGTTCTCGACCAGATCCAGACGGCCGATGCCATTGGCGCGGCCAAGTTCGTTCAGCGCGGTCAGCAGCGAAGCCGGCGACAACGCCTTGCCGTCGATAGACATTGCATCGCCATGCTCGAAACCGATATCGACATAGGTAGCCTTGTCCGGCGCGTCCTCTGGGCTGATCGTGCGTTGATAGACCATGGAGTCCGGCTCGACAGCCGGGTCTTCCAGAACCTTACCCTCGCTGGAGGAGTGCAGAAGGTTCGCGTCCACGGAGAACGGCGCGTCGCCGCGCTTGTCCTTGGCGATCGGTATCTGGTTGGCTTCCGCAAATTCGATCAGCTTCGTGCGGCTGGCCAAATTCCATTCGCGCCACGGCGCGATCACCTTCACGTCCGGCTTCAGCGCATAATAGGAAAGCTCGAAGCGGACCTGATCGTTGCCCTTTCCGGTCGCGCCATGCGCCACCGCGTCGGCGCCGACTTTCTGCGCGATCTCGATCTGCTTCTTGGCGATCAGCGGCCGCGCGATGGATGTGCCCAGCAGATAGACGCCTTCATACAAGGCGTTCGCGCGAAACATCGGAAACACATAATCGCGGACAAATTCTTCGCGCAGGTCTTCAATGAAAATGTTGCCCGGTTTGATGCCGAGCATCTCGGCTTTCTTGCGGGCCGGTTCGATCTCGCCGCCCTGCCCCAGATCGGCGGTGAAGGTCACCACCTCCGCGCCATATTCGGTCTGCAGCCATTTCAGGATGACCGACGTATCCAGTCCGCCCGAATAGGCCAGCACCACTTTCTTCACGCGCTCTTTCGACAACAAATTCGTCCTTTTGGAATTTCGCGACTATAGGCGGCACGGCCCGGAAATCCAGAGCCTCGCTTCAGGCCGCCAGAACCTGTGACAGAATGAAGTCCACGCGCGCGGCCACGGACGCTTTGGGCATTTCGACACAGCGATAGCCATATTCCGCATAGGCCTCTTTGATGTTGCTGTAGGTGTTTATCGCCTCCTGAAAATCCTGTTTGCGGTCCGCGTCGTTTTCGTAGATCTCCGGCCAGGGCGGGAAGAGAAAAACCGTAGAACTATAACGATAGTGCGCCACGGCCTCTTTCAGGTGCAGCGGCACGTCGACCCCGATCAGGCGGCAATAGCCGATCAGGCCGGGAATGCCGCGGTCGAAGAACACCGGCGCGGCTTCGTCTATCATGCGTTCGAAATCGGCGATGGATCGCGCCAGCATCAGGTCGCGATAGGCCAGCCGGTCGCCATTGTGATGAATGTTACCGCCGATGGCTTTCTGCTCCTGGATGATTTTGCGGCCCACTTCATCGACGCAGGCAAAACCTTTGTCCCGCAAAGCCTCCAGCACCGTCGTCTTTCCGGCGCCGGGACCGCCGGTCAGAACATAAAAATTCTCCTTCCGCATCCCGTCACATATTCCGTATACGGATCATCACCACGTCCCGCCATCGACGCGGATGACCTGCCCGGTCACGTAACTGGATGCGTCGGAGGCGAGATACAGCGCCGTGCCGACGATCTCTTCCGGTTTTCCAAATCGCCGCAAGCCGAGCGACTGTTCGTAAGCCTTGTTGTCGCGCCACGCCGTCGAAACATCGGTGAGGAACGGTCCCGGCGCGATGCAGTTCACACGCACCTTCGGCGCGAATGCCTTGGCGAGCGACACGGTCATCGCGTTGATCGCCGCTTTCGCGCCGCCATAGGGAACGGTATGCGGCTCCGGCTTGAACGCGGCCGTGCTGGAGAAATTGATGATCGTGCCGCCCGTGCCCGCCATCATTTTCTCGCCGACCAGAACCGACAGGCGGAACGGGCCTTTGAAATTCACGTCCACGACCTTGTCGAACAACGCCTCGCTGGTTTCGGCGAGCGACGGCGCCAATGGCGACATGCCGGCATTGTTCACCAGAATATCGACGCGGCCGAATGCTTCGTAAGCCCGCGCGGCCAGCATGTCGTTGTCGTCCCATTTGCCGACATGGGTGGCGACGGGCAGCGCGCGGCGGCCGAGTTTCTCCACTTCGCGCGCGACCGCTTCACAGGCGTCCAGCTTGCGACTGGCGATGACCACATCGGCGCCGGCCTTGGCGAAGGCCAGCACCATTTCGCGGCCCAACCCGCGCGAGCCGCCGGTTATGACGGCAATCTTGTTTGCGAGATCGAAATTCAACATCTGGGGTGGTCACCTCGCTCTGCAACAATCGCTTGATCGTTGAATTTCAGTTTTGAAGCATTTTTTTGGAGGGGCCCCCTCCCGAGGGAATTGAACGTCGATTTCTGGACTGTCGAAATGGCGCGATCTCAACATTCTGCGCGGTTCCGGCGCGCGAACAAAACCCTCCGCCGGCGAGGAGCCAATGAGAACATAATAGGAACAAATAGCATCTTCGTCA
>DATCFN010000059.1:0-2887 GCA_036509475.1 Rhizomicrobium sp.
AACGAAATGCTGGAGGCCCGCGTCAACGAGGTGCGTGAAGAGGCACGCATGCTCGAAATTCTCAACCGGACGGGCGTGGCGGTGGCCGCGGAACTTGATCTGGCGCGCCTGGTTCAGATCGTAACGGACGCCGGCACCGAACTCACTGGCGCGCAGTTCGGCGCTTTTTTTTACAATACCGTGGACGCAGAGGGCGAGGCCTATACGCTTTACACGCTGTCCGGCGTGCCACGCGAAGCCTTCTCGAAATTTCCAATGCCGCGCAACACCGCGATCTTTGAGCGCACCTTTCGGGGCCTCGGTACATTGCGCTCCGACGATATTTTGACCGATCCGCGCTATGGCCAGAATTCGCCTTATCATGGCATGCCGAAGGGTCATCTGCCGGTGCGCTCCTATCTCGCGGTGCCGGTGATCTCGCGCTCTGGCGAGGTGCTGGGCGGGCTGTTTTTCGGCCATGCCAATCTCGGTGTTTTTACCGAACGGAGCGAGCGCATCCTGACCGTGATCGCGGCACAGGCCTCGGTGGCCATCGACAATGCCCGCCTGCACCACGCGCGGGCCGACGCCGAACAGGCGTTGCAGCGGCTGAACGAGACGCTCGAACAGCGCGTGGAAGAGCGAACCCAGCAGCTTCGGGCGCGCTCTGATCAGCTCCGGGAAAGCGAAGACCGGTTTCGTCTCGTCATCGAGGCCGCCACCGACTACGCGATTTTCATGCTGGATGAACGCGGCACAATCGCTACCTGGAACGCGGGAGCGAAACGCATCAAAGGGTATGACGCCGAGGAAATCATCGGCCAGCATTTCTCGCGGTTCTATACTGAGGAGGATCGGCGTGCCGGCCTTCCTGAAAAAATACTTGCGAACGCGGCGCGGAGCGGCAAGCTGGAGACCGAAGGTTGGCGCGTGCGTAAGGATTGCACGCTATTCTGGGCAAGCGTCACGATCGCCACAATTCGCGATCCGGCAGGGGAATTGCTGGGGTTTGCCAAGATCACCCGGGATTTAACCGAACAGCGAAACACCGAAGACAATTGCGCCAAGCGCACAAGATGGAAGCGATCGGTCAACTGACCGGCGGCGTTGCCCATGATTTCAATAACCTGCTGACGGTGATTTCGGGCAATCTCGAAAGCATTCTGCGCCGCTTACCCGTGGGCTCCAGCGATCTGGAGCGGCCGGCCAACGCCGCGCTCCATGGCGCCATGCGCGCGGCGGTCTTGACTCAGCGGCTGCTCGCCTTTGCCCGGCGTCAAGCGCTGGAACCGAAATCGCTGTCGATCAACGATCTGATGACCGGAATGTCGGAAATGCTGCGGCGGACCCTCGGCGAAACCATCGTCGTGGAAACGGTGCTGACGGCCGGCCTGTGGTCCGCCTTCGTCGATGCTAATCAGCTCGAAAGCGCCGTCCTCAATCTTGCGATCAATGCGCGCGACGCGATGCTCGATGGCGGCAAGCTGACGATCGAGACGGCGAATGTTTATTTCGACGATGGTTACGCGGCGGCCGCCGATGTGCCGGCCGGACAGTATGTCGGGCTGTTCGTCAGCGACACCGGTGTCGGCATGACCCCGGACACTATGTCCAAGGCGTTCGATCCGTTTTTCACGACCAAGGAAGTCGGGCAGGGCACCGGGCTGGGGCTGTCCCAAGTCTATGGCTTCATTCGACAATCCGGCGGTCATGTCCGAATTTATAGCGAAATCGGCACGGGCACGACGATCAAGATTTATCTGCCCCGCCATCATTCCACCGAAAAGCGGATCGACGATCAAACCATGACGGCTCCCATCCCCCGCGCCCAAGAAGAAACCATCTTGGTGGTCGAAGACGATCCCGACGTCCGCAGCTTTACCGTCGAGATGCTGGGCGAACTCGGCTATCGCATTATCGCCGCCCCGGACGGTCAAACCGCCTTGCGCCTCTTGGATGCCAATCGCGACATTGTGCTGTTGTTCACCGATGTCGGCTTGCCCGGCGGCATGAACGGGCGGCAATTGGCCGATGAGGTGCGCCGCCGCAGGGCGGATCTGAAGATTTTATTTACCAGTGGATATGCGCGAAACGCCATCGTTCATCATGGCCGCCTCGATCCGGGGGTTGAATTGCTGGTGAAGCCGTTTACTTTTGCCAGCCTGGCGGCGAAAATCCGTCGGGTTCTCGACGAAGGCGGAGCAAATGCCACGTCATAGTGGTGTGCATTTCGCGTAACTCTCCAATCATTAGGAAATACACGGGGTTTTATGTCATACGAAAAAATGCGTTGCCGAAAGAAAGTAACGCCGCTACTTTTTTCCACTAGGGACGGACGCTGCGGATGATCGCGTGGATTGAATATCGCGCGATCAGAACGAAGATAGCGGCCCCGGCGCCAATCATTCAAATGTGCAGGTCTGATCGCCAAGGACAAGAATTTGTCGCAACGAGACCCTGAAATCACTCTTCCGCACCAACTGCGCATGATGGCCGTGGGTCAAGTCACCGCGGGCATCATCCACGACGCCAATAATGCCCTGGCCGTCGCGGTGTGGAGCCTCGAGCGTTCGGCCCGCACGCTTCCCGCGGGAAGCAAGGAAGCCGAGAGCGCGAAGACGGCGATCAATTCGGCGATGAAGGCGGCCGCGATGCTGCAGCGCGTCCTCGAATATGCGGGGCACGGCGTCTACGATCCCGGCTTGGTCAATCTGGCGGAGTTGCTGGCGCGCATTTTCGCCACGGCATCGGTCTCGGTCGGACGTGATCTCAGCGTCAGTTACGAGGCGGGCGATGTCGGGCCGGTGATCGTCGACGCGACGCTGCTGGAACTCAGCTTGCTGGACCTCGTGACGACGCTATCGCGCAGTATGTCCCGCAACGGAACCATCCTGTTGAAGGCGGCGGA
>DATCFN010000060.1:0-3337 GCA_036509475.1 Rhizomicrobium sp.
CAAGCAGATCGTTAAAGCAGCCGCGCGCAGCGCCGGGTTTGACGCCAGTTTCATGGCGAAGCCCTATGGCAATCGCGCGGGCAGCGGCTTGCATATTCATTTAAGTCTCATCGACGGCGCAGGCCGGAATATTTTCGACGATGGCAGCGAGGCCGGATCGGCCCAGTTGCGCCATGCAATAGGCGGCCTTCAGGCGCTGATGATCGATTCCATGTCGTTGTTTGCGCCGAATATAAATTCTTACCGCCGCTTTCAGCCGGACATGTTCGCACCGGTCAATCGCCGCTGGGGTATCAACAACCGTTCGGCGGGCTTGCGTATTCCGGTTGGGCCGTCCGATGCGCGGCGGGTCGAGCATCGTGTGGCGGGCGCGGATGCCAATCCTTATTTCGCACTTGCCGCCGTGCTGGCGGGTGTCCATCACGGACTGAGCGAAAAACTCGATCCCGGCATAGCCGCGGTCGGCAATGTTTCGCGCGAGCCGGATATGGCGCTGCCGTTCTCGATTGACGAAGCTCTGAACCGTTTGGAACAGACGAGCGTTCTGGGCTCGTACCTTGGCGAAGAAACGCTGACTCTCTATCGCGAAACCAAACGTATCGAGACGCAGCGTCTTCGCCGCATCATCACTGCCCCTGAATACGACTGGTATTTATAGGCTGCCGCGCGGCGGTGCTTCCGGCGGCGGTGTCTGCGCCACGCCAAAGGCCACGCCCAGATCTTCGCGCTGCAGTCCGTCCAGCGGATTTTCCGATACCGTGTCACTCACGGCAGTGATGGGCGGCGTTTCCGCAGCAACCGCGCGGGGAGCGATCTTCAAGACGAAACCATCGGGCGTCGGCTCCGCCGAGAACGATGCGGCCTGCCGGGCCACGATGTTGGCGGTATTGGCGTCGGTATGCGTGCCGAGAATCCAGTCGGGCACGCGCCGCTGCATGGCCGCGAATTCGCTGGCATCGGCGGTGCTGTCGAGTTGCAGCGCGATCTCATTGCCGCTGTCGTCGACATTCGCCTTTTTCAACGTGGCGCCGTGAAACCGAACTTCCAGCGACGGTTGATCCTGCGCCACTTCGAAAGTTTGGGAGTTGCTGATACTGGGTAGCCAGTCCGTCATATCCGAAAGCTGGAGATTCGAAATCGTGTCACAGCCCGACAGCGCGGCAATCGCCGCGAAGGCTGCGAAACGGGAGGTGAGACGAACGGACATGGCAACTCGCAAATCGGCGAATGGAGTCTGATTAACCTAGGTTAACGACAGGTTAATGCGTGGTCGGAAGAGGCAAACGCAATTCCGCCAAAGTACCTTCGCCCTGTGAACTTTGAATGCGCACCGCGCCGTGCATTCGCCGCGCCAGCGCCATCGAGATCGACAGGCCCAGCCCTGTGCCCGTCGTGGAGCCCGGGCGGTCGAAATGCGAGAACGCGGCGCCAGCCTGTTCGATCTCGGCTTTCGAGAAGCCCAGCCCGTTGTCGCGCAGAGCGATGACGACCGCCTCATGTTCCTTGCGCAGTTGAACGCGCACGGCGCCATTGTCCGGCGTGTATTGCAGCGCGTTGGTCAAAAGGTTCGCCAGAATGCGCTTCACCGCGACCCCATCGGCCAGCGCCATCGCGCTGTCAGGCAGGGCGACGGTCAGTTTTATGCGGCGCAAAAAGGCGCGCCCTGCCGAATCCGCGATCACGTTCCGCGCAATGGCGGCCACATCCACGATGCCGACGTCCAGAGGGTGACGGCCCGCTTCCATATCGGCGAAATCCAGAATATCGCCGATCTTGCCGTGCAACTCGCGGCCCGCGGCGTTGATGTCGCGCGCATACTCGACATATTTCGGATGACCGGCCGCGCCAAACATGCCGCATTCGATGACTTCCGCGAAACCGATGATGGCGTTCAGGGGCGTGCGCAATTCGTGACTCATATGGGCCATGAATTCGGTCTTGGCCCGTTCGGATTCGATGGCGCGGCGTTCAGCGTCGGCAAGGCGCACCAGCATCCTGGCCTCATCCGGCCGCGTGGCGCGCAACGCTTTCACTGCCTCCGCCGTGCGGGCGCGGCGTTCGAACTCCCTCACGAACAACACAGCTAGCGCCGCGCCTGCGATTGCCGGTCCGAAGATCAGGAAGAAGTAGAGCGGAAGCGAGCCGTACCACGGCCCCAAAGCGTCTCCGGTTTGCACCGACGCGCCGATGCTGGCGGGCCAGCGCGGCACCGGTGCCAACGCGACGAGCCGGTGTTCGGTCGGCAGATCGACAAGCCGCGTGGTCGCGTCGCCTTGCACATTCGCCAGCGACGCGATCGGTGGGACGTCGTGCCAGCCGGTGCCCAGCGCCAGCAATTCGCCGTCGCGCGTGGCGATGACGGTTTCTTCCATGCTGGCCGGCTGCACCAGCGCGGTCAGATCGAGCTGCAACGCGACGACGCGTCCGCCGGTGGTGAAGGCGATGACCATGCTGTGGCCGTCGCCGGGCACGATCGCCCGTCCGTTTCGCGCATCGGCCCAGGCTGACGCGGGCAACGGCAGGAAGCTGTGCGGATCGTTCTTCATTTCAAACTGCAATTGTCCGCCTTGCGACAGGATAGCGATGTTCTTCAGCGCGGCGCCGCCGGCTTCAGACAGGGCGGCGGAGGTTTCCGCCGTTCCCGTCGCTGTCGCGAATGCCGTGCCGAGCGCGACGTAGCGGTCGAGCGTCGCGGAAAAATCAGTTGCGATTTCCTGCGCGCGTTTGGTTTCCAGGAACGCGGCCTGATCCAGCGCCCGCGCGTGATCGAGCCGCATCTGGATAACCGCGGCGGAGGCAAAACTTCCGCCGATGAGGATGACCGAAAGAACCACGATCACGCGGACTTTGCGTGTTGCCGCCCTGACCGCTCCCGACACGGTGTGTGTCAGGGCTTCAATGGGCCCTGCGGCTGTCCGCGCTTGCGCCATCTGGCTGTGCCCCGCGCACTGCGACTGATTCGTTTCCTGTCGATGATACGATTCGCGGAGTCGCTGTCTAACTCTATCCCAGCATTTTCGACGCGACCTCGAACATATTCGACGAGACGTCGGGCCGTTTCAGGGCGACATCCAGCTCATGGCGCATCAGTTTCTGGCGGTGATCGTCGTAGCGCCGCCAGTTCTCGAAGGCGCCGGACATGCGCGCCGCGACCTGCGGGTTGATCGAGTCCAAAGTGCGAACGGTTTCGCCGACAAGGCGGTATCCCGCGCCATCGGCGGCGTGGAAGCGCAGATGATTGCCTGCAAACGCGCCGACCAGCGCGCGCACGCGATTGGGGTTTCGCATGTCGAACGCCGGATGTTCCATCAGCACGCGTACGCGATCAACGGTGCCG
>DATCFN010000061.1:0-7725 GCA_036509475.1 Rhizomicrobium sp.
CGGGCTTGGCCCCGTTGCGGAATCCGCGGCCTTTTGCGCATGATGGCGGGCGCGCCAGCCCCTTGCCGGAGGACCGGCGCGCCAACCGATTGGCGCCCGGCAGGTCATAGCGGCTTATTCACATGGCAAATTTCGAAAACGGCAAATCCGGTCCTCTTGCGCAGGCTTCTGCCAAGGGCACCGTCAAATGGTTCAACTCCACAAAAGGCTATGGCTTCATCACGCTGGCAAATGGCGGCGATGCGTTCTGCCATGCCTCGGCGCTCGCGGCGGCGGGACATCAGGACGTGGCGCAGGGATCGACGGTCGTCGTTGATCTTCAGGAATCTCCGCGCGGCCTTCAGGTCGTCGCGGTACACAGCGTCGATACCAGCACGGCGGAAACAGCGCCTTCGCGTCCGCCCGGCGGCGGTGGTCGCGGCAAGTTCGGGGATCGCGATCGCTCTGGCAGCGGCGACCGCTTCGATGGCGGGGATAGATTTGGCGGCGGAGATCGCTTCGGTGGCGGTGACCGGTTCGGCGGCGACGATCGTTTCGGCGGAGGCGACCGGTTCGGTGGCGAAGATCGCTTCGGCGGTGGCGACCGTTTCGGCGGCGGTGGCCGCGACTACGGTGGCGGACGCGACAGCGGCCCCGCGGGACCGATGGTCGAAGGCAAGGTGAAGTTCTTCAACGACCAAAAAGGGTTCGGCTTCGTCGTCTCGGACGGCGGCGGTCAGGACGTCTATTGCCATGCCAGCGCGTTGCGCCGCTCGGGTCTGGCCATCGTCAGCCCGGAACAGCGCATCCGCTATTCCACCCGCCAGGGAAATAAAGGCGTCGAAGTGGACCGGATCGAATTGCTCTAGGCGCCTGCCGTCCCCCGGATCTTGCCCCTAATTTCACACCCGGCGTGGCGCGCAATGGTGAATTGCGCGCAATGCACCACTATACCCCTTGAACGATAAGGTTTTTTACATATATAGCCCCGATCTATATCGGACCAATATAGATCGGTTTCGGGGCTATGGACGTTCGCACTATCTGCTTGGGAATTCTCAGCCGCGGCGATGCCACGGGCTATGAGATCAAGAAGCTGTTCGACGACGACGGCTACCAGCATTTTGTCGAGGCGAGCTTCGGGTCGATCTATCCCGCGTTGAACCGGCTGACGGAAGCCGGCTTGGTCTCGGTCCGGTCCGAAGCGCAGGAAAAGCGCCCAGACCGCAAGGTCTATTCCATCACCGACGCCGGCCGAAAAGCGTTCCTTGGATCGCTGATGAAGCCGCTGCCGGAAGACCGGCACCGCTCGCCTTTCGTTTTCGCGATGATGTTTTCACATCTTCTGCCACAACCCCGTGTTGTGGAGATGATGGATACCTATATCGAACACAGCGAAGCGAAACTGGCGCAGCTGATGACCAACGATCCGGCGCCGGAGACCGAGGGCGAACGGTTCGTGAAGGGGATGGGGCGGACGGTCTACATCGCAATGTTGAATTTCCTCCACGCACATCGCGCGGAAATCGAAGGCAAAGCGGCGCAAGCCGCGGAGTGATTGGGGCACTTGAATGTTTCGTAATTTTATCGACCGGCTTAGCGATTGGTGGACGGCACATCAGCCAGCGTTCTGGGCGCGTCTGAATCCGTCCTACCGCGCGGCACTCGTTATTCTGCTCGTCGTGCTGGGCTGGGTTGGCTCCGGCTTCATCGGCGGCGCGAAGAACGCCACATCGGATGCGCAGGCCAAGACCAGCGACGTTCCGCGTGTGCAGGTGGCCGTCTTGAGCGAAAGCAGCCGCGCCGCGACGATCACGATCCGCGGCCGCACGCAGGCGCTCCACGCCGTCGATGTCGAGGCTGAGGTCGAAGGCGCCGTGCAGGCGCTGCATTTCGAAAAGGGCGATCGCGTCAAAAAGGGTCAGGTACTCTGCGAGATCAAAACCAACGACCGCGCCGCGAAACTGGATCAGGCGCGATCCATGCTGGCGCAAACCGCCAAGCAGCATGAAGTCGATCTGGATCTGGCGAAGAATGGCTTCCGCTCGACCGTTCAGGTGTCGCAATCGGCGGCGCAGCTCGAGGCGGCCCGCGCGGGCGTCCGCACGATGGAAATTCAGCTCGACAACACGCGCATGGTCGCGCCGTTCGACGGCATAGCCGACAATCGCTATGTCGACGTCGGCGACTATATGCGCGTCGGCGACAAATGCGCGCTCGTTATCGCGCCAGAGCCTTTTCTCGCCGTCGGATCGGTGTCCGAACAACAGGTCGGTCAGCTTCGCATCGGCGATCCGGCAAACGCCACGCTGGTCACCGGCGAAACGGTTCAGGGCAAGGTTCGCTTCGTCTCCTCCAAAGCCGACGACGCCACACGCACCTTCCGTGTCGAAGTCGAACTTCCCAATCCCGACGCGAAATTGCGCGACGGCGTGAGCGCGGACATCCATATCCCGGTGCGCCAGGTGCAGGCCGCCCATATTTCGCCCGGCATCCTTGTGCTGGACGACAACGGCATTGTCGGTGTGCGCACCGTCGCCGCCGGAACGGTGCATTTCATTCCCGTCCAGATCGTTTCGGACGGGCCCGAAGGCATGTGGGTCAGCGGGCTGCCCAATGACACCGTCGTCATCACGGTGGGACAAGAATATGTCACCGATGGCGAACATGTTCAGGCCGTTCAGGCAGGAGCCCGCGCATGACACGCATCGTCGACTGGGCGGTCAATAACACCCGCGTCGTCCTCGGCCTGCTGGTGGTTGTGCTCATCGCCGGCATCGCCGCGTTCAGTTCGATTCCGAAGGAGTCCGACCCCGACGTTCCGATTCCTGTCATCATGGTGGAAGTGCCCTATCCGGGCATCAGCCCCGAAGACAGCGAGCGGCTGCTGGTCAAGCCGATGGAGACCTATCTGCGCTCCATTCAGGGCCTGAAGGACATCACGGCGCGGGCCTATCAGGGCATGGCCGTTATTATTCTCGAATTCGATGTGAACTTCGACAAGGAGAAGGCGCTGGAAGACGTGCGCGCCCAGGTCGAAACCGCGCGCGCGGAAATTCCGTCGGACGCCAAACAGCCTATCGTTCAGGAATTCAACACCAGCCTCTTCCCGGTCATCACCGCCGCGCTTTATGGCAACGTGCCGGAACGCACGCTTCTGCACCTGGCGCGCGACATGAAGGACCGGTTGAAGCAAATCCCCAGCGTGCTTGACGTCGATATCGGCGGCGAGCGGCAGGAGATGCTGGAGATCATTCCCGACCCCGCGAAGATGGAAGCGTTCGGCATCACCCAGCAGGAGATGTTCAACGCGATCACAAGTAACAACAGCCTGATCGCCGCCGGATCGATCGATACCGGTCACGGCAGTTTTGCCGTGAAGGTGCCGGGCGTTCTGGAAACGGCGCAGGACGTGTTGAGCCTGCCGATCCGGTCCACGAAAGACGCCACCATCACGCTCAGCGATGTGGCGCAAGTGCATCCGACCTTCTACGACCCGACCAGCTATGCGATGGTGAACGGCCAGCGCACGGTTTCGATGGATGTGAGCCGCCGCATCGGCGCCAATGTCATCCAGAACAATCAGGCGGTGCGCGACCTCATCAACAGCGTCTCCAAGTCATGGCCGGCCGGCGTTCATGTCGCCTATATGTTCGATCAGTCGAAAGACATTCGCGACCAGCTCGGCTCGCTCTCGGACTCCATTATTCTGGCCATCATCCTGGTGATGATCATCATCGTGGCGGCGCTTGGATTGCGCTCGGGCCTTCTGGTCGGCATCGCCATTCCGACATCGTTCCTGATGGCGTTGATGATCATGAACGCTCTCGGGCTGACGCTGAACGAAATGATCATGTTCGCGATGCTGCTGGCGGTCGGCATTCTGGTCGATGGCGCGATCATCGTGGTCGAATATGCCGACCGAAAAATGACCGAAGGCCATGCGCCGAAGCTCGCCTTCGAGGAAGCGGCATGGCGCATGTTCTGGCCCGTCGTCAGCGCAACGCTGACCATGATCGGCGCCTTTGTGCCCATGCTCTTCTGGCCCGGCGTGACCGGCAAGTTTATGAGCTATTTCCCGATTTCGCTCATCATCGTGCTGGGCTCGTCGATGGTCGTGGCACTTATCTTCCTGCCGGTGCTGGGCGGCGTGTTCGGCAAACCGCCGCCGCGCAACGAAGACCATGAGAAGGCCATCGAAGCGTCCGAAACCGGTGACTGGCGTGACATTCCCGGCATCACCGGCTGGTACGCGCACATGGCCGAACGGCTTACGCGTTATCCTGGGCGCGTGGCTGCCGGCGCATTCGCCATCGTGGTCTTGGTCATCGGATTGTTCGTGGTCTTCAACCATGGCACCGAATTCTTCGTGGACAGCGATCCCGATTTCGCCAGCGTTCTGGTGTCCGCGCGCGGCAACCTGTCCGCCAACGAGAAACGCGACATCGTGATGAATGTCGAGCATCGCGTCGCGAGCGTGGACGGCATCGACTCGATCTATTCAACGTCGGGCGGACAGAGCCAGTCGCTGAACAGTGGTGGTGGCGTGCCGGTGGACAATATCGGCCGCATTTCGGTTGAACTGAAAGACTATCGCGAGCGCCGCAAGGGCAAGGACATCCTGCAGACCATCCGCCAGCGGACCGCGAATATTCCGGGCGTTCATGTCGAAGTGCGCGAGCCGCAAGGTGGGCCGCCGACCGGCAAGGACGTCATGATCGACGTGGCCTCGGACGATTATGTATCGCTCGCCATGGTTACGGACGCGATCCGCAAGCACATGGATAAGCAGCCGGAGATGCGCGACGTCGAGGACACGCGGCCATTGCCCGGCATCGAATGGGACTTGAAGATCGACCGCGACGTCGCCAGCCGCTTCGGTGCCAACGCACAATCGATCGGCACAGCCGTGCAGCTTGTGACCGACGGCATCTTTGTCGGCGACTACCGTCCCGACGATTCCGACAAGCAGGTGGACATCCGCGTCCGCTATCCCAGTGCCTCACGCGGCATTCACGCGCTGGATACGGTGCGCATCGCCACCATCAACGGCATGGTGCCGGCCAGCACCTTCGTCAAAGTCGTGCCGGCGCAGCAGGTCAACTCCATCGAACGCGTTGACGGGCATCGCGTCTATCACGTCCGCGCCAACATGAAAGTGCAATGCAGCGCGACCGTGAAGACCGATTGCGTGGCGAAGGCCGTGCTCGCCTCCGCGGAAGCCACCCAACTCAAAGCCTGGATCGCACAACAGCACTTTCCCAACACCGTCAATGTGAAGTTCAAGGGCGCCGACGAGCAGGAAGACGAATCCGGAAACTTCCTCGTCGTTGCGGGACTGATGGCGCTGTTTCTGATCGGCATCGTTCTGCTGGCGCTGTTCAACAGCTTCTATCACACCGGCCTGATCCTGGTCGCGGTGATCCTGGCGATGATCGGCTCGCTGCTGGGCATGGTGGTGATGGGCCAGCCCTTCTCCATCATTATGACGGGCACAGGCATGCTTGCGCTCGCGGGCATCGTGGTGAACCACAACATCGTTCTGATCGACACGTTCCATCGCCTGCGCGATGCGGGCATGGATCCGATCGAAGCCGTCATTCGCTCCAGCGCCCAGCGCCTGCGCCCCGTGTTCCTCACGACCATCACGGCCATCGGCGGCCTTCTTCCGATGATGGCCGCGGTGGAAATCGATTTCTGGAACCGGCAGGTCACGGTCGGCGCGCCCAACGGCATGATGTGGGTGCAGCTTTCCACCGCCATCGTGTTCGGTCTCGGCTTTTCCAAGATGATCACGCTTGGTCTTGTGCCGGCGATGCTGGCGGCGCCGTACCGGATCAGGAACTGGCGGGCACGGCGTGTCGCCGCGAAATCAGGACACGGCAATGCGATTTCCGACGACGTGTTGGCGCAGATGCGCCGCCGTCAGTCCGAGCGCGAAGCGGCGGAATAATCAGTCTGCGGCGATGGCGGGCGCGGCGCGGGCGATGCCCGGCGCCACGTCCGGGTCGCTTTCGACTTCCTTGAGCTTCTCGCGCGCCGCGGCAGCTTCTTTCTGCTTGTTCCACATCGCCGCATAGTGGCCGTTTCTGGCGATAAGCTCGCCATGACGCCCGCGTTCGATGATCGCGCCATGATCCAGAACGAGGATCTCGTCCGCGTCCACGACCGTCGAAAGCCGGTGGGCAATGACGAGCGACGTGCGGTTTCTGGAAACTTCCTGCAGCGCGCCCTGAATCTCACGCTCGGTCCCGGTGTCCAGCGCGCTTGTCGCTTCGTCCAGCAACAGGATGGGCGGGTTCTTCAGGATCGTGCGCGCGATGGCGACACGCTGTTTTTCGCCGCCGGAAAGTTTCAAACCGCGCTCGCCCACCATCGCGTCATAGCCGAGCGGCAGTTCCTGGATGAACTTGTCGATCTGCGCCATCCGCGCCGCGTCCTTGATCTCGGACTCGTTCGCACCGATGCGCCCGTAAGCGATGTTGTATTTCACCGTGTCATTGAACAGCACCGTGTCCTGCGGAACGATGCCGATCTTCTCCCGCAGCGACTCCTGCGTGACGTCGCGAATATCCTGCCCGTCGATCGTCACCGATCCGCTTGCGATGTCGTAGAAGCGATAGAGAATGCGGCTGATCGTGGACTTGCCCGCGCCGGACGGGCCGACCACCGCCACCGTCTTGCCGGCGGGCACGGTGAAGCTGATGCCCTTCAGCACCACGCGCGCGGGTTCGTAGGAAAACACGACATTGTCGAATTTGATCTCGCCGCCGGTCACAACGAGCGGCTTGGCGCCCGGCTTGTCGGTCACCTCCTGCGGCTGATGCAACAGGCGGAACATCGCGTCCATGTCCACCATCGCCTGCGTAATTTCGCGATAGACCGTGCCCAGCAGGTTCAGCGGCTGATAAAGCTGGATCAGAATGGCGTTCGCCGCGACGAAAAGACCGACGCTGAAACGTCCTTGCGAAATGCCGATGGCCGTCAGCCACATCACGACGCCCAGGCCCACGGCCATGATGAACGCCTGCCCGCTGTTCAGCACCGACAGCGAAATCTGCGCCTGGATGGAGGCGCGCGAATATTTCTCCATCGACTTGTCGAAGCGCCGCGTCTCATGGCCTTCGTTGTTGAAATATTTCACCGTCTCGTAGTTCAGCAGGCTGTCCACCGCCTTGGTATTGGCGTCGGTATCGCTCTGGTTCATGTCGCGGCGGAACTGGATGCGCCAGCGGGTGATCGCAAAGGTGAACCAGACATAAGCGACCACCATCACGAAGGTCGTCACCGCGATCCAAAGGTCGAGCTTCTCCAGAAGGATGACGGTGTAGAAAATCAGAAGCAGGATGGTCGGAAAAATGCTGAACAGCGCGAAGGACAGCAGCGTATCGATGCCCTTGGTGCCGCGCTCGATCACCCGGCTGAGGCCCCCGGTCTTGCGCTCCAGGTGAAACCGCAGCGACAGTTTGTGAACATGCGCGAAAGTCGAAACCGCGACCTCGCGCATCGCATGATACTGCACCTGGGCAAAAACGCCGTCGCGCAACTGCGCCAAAAGCTGCATGAGAATACGGGATACGATGTACGCGCCGATCATCGACAGCGAATAGCCGAGCGCGATGGGGATCAGAACGGCTTTGCCGCCCAACTCCCTGCCGCTGGTCAGCGCGTCCACCGCTTTGCCGAAGAACAGCGGCGAGTAACTCGTCACCGCCGTCGCCAGCAGCAGGAAGACGATCGACACGA
>DATCFN010000062.1:0-2367 GCA_036509475.1 Rhizomicrobium sp.
CCCATTTGATTTCCCATTTCATGAAACGGCTGTCGGCGGCCGGCGGCCTGCCGGTGCGCCATATCGGCGACGACGCCATGGCGGTGCTGCAGGCGCATGGCTGGCCCGGCAATGTGCGCCAGTTGCGCAATATCGTGGAACGGCTGCTGATCCTGGCGACGGACGACGCGGCGCAGATCATTTCCGCCGATCTTCTGCCCGCAGACCTAGGCAGCAATGCGCCTTGGAGCGGCGGTGGCGGGCGAGGCGACATGGTGATTTCGCTGCCGCTGCGCGAAGCCCGCGAAATCTTCGAGCGCGAATATCTGCTGGCGCAGATAAACCGCTTTGGTGGCAACATCTCCCGCACAGCGACATTCATCGGCATGGAGCGCTCCGCGCTGCATCGCAAGCTGAAATCGCTCGGCGTCGGACCCACTGGCCGCGAGCAGACGTTCAACGCATGAGCGCCAAATCTTTCCATGGCTGGCCCACCAAAATGCCGGTGGCGCGCATCGCTTATGTCAACGGACGTTATCTGCCGCACGCTCAGGCCGGTGTTCACATCGAGGACAGGGCGCTGCAATTCGCCGATGGAATCTACGAAGTCGTCGGTGTGATCGGCGGATTATACCTGGACGAAGAGGATCATCTCGATCGCCTCGAACGCAGCGTCCGCGAAATCGGCATGGCAATGCCGATGGGCGGGGCGGCGCTGAAAGCCGTCATCCGCGAAATGGCGCGGCGCAACCGCGTGCATGACGGGCTCATCTATATGCAGGTCACGCGCGGCGCGTTGCGGCGCGATCACGCCATCCCCGACATGCAGCCGCGCCCGACACTCATCATCACGGCGCGCAGCATGGACCCGGCGCAACTGGCGGCCCGCAAGGAGAAAGGCGTCGAAGTCATCACCCGGCCCGATCAGCGTTGGGCGCGATGCGACATCAAATCCGTCGCGCTGTTGCCGAACATTCTCGCCAAGACCGATGCCCGCAAAGCCGGGGTGTTCGAGGCGTGGCTGATTGACGATGACGGATTTGTAACCGAGGGCAGCTCGACCTCGGCCTGGATCGTGGACAAGGACGGCAACATCGTCACCCGCAGCCTGTCGAACGCCATCCTGCCCGGCATCACGCGCAAGGTCATCATGGACGCGGCGCGCGAGGCCCAGATCGCCATCGTCGAGCGGAAATTCACCCCGGCCGAAGCGCTGGAAGCCCGCGAGGCATTCCTGTCGGCGGCATCGCTGGGAGCGACCGCCATCGTGGCCATCGACGGCCACAAAATCGGAGACGGCAAGCCCGGACCGCTCACCCGTCGGTTGCAGGAATTATACAGAGCCCATGCCGAACGGCTGGCGGCCAAGGCCCAATAACCCCTTCGCGAACGCAGCAAATCGCCCTATGATTGGAGTCGCTCCAGGTGGGCTGGGGCTGGGCAACAATAAAAACATGTGTCGGCAATGAGCGAAAAACAACAAAACCTGCAAGACACCTTTTTGAATGCTGTGCGTAAAAGCAAATCGTCTGTGACGATATTTCTCGTCAACGGCGTGAAGCTTCAAGGGAACATCACTTGGTTCGACAATTTCTGCGTATTACTGCGGCGGGACGGGCAGGCACAGCTCGTTTACAAGCACGCGATCTCGACGGTGATGCCGCTGGGCCCCATCCAGTTGATGGAGCAGGAGACGGCGCCGGCGATGGAAAACGCCTGAAGCCTGCGCGCGAGAAATCGACTGGGTGGGAGGGCGAGAAGCCCCGCGGCGCTTTCGTCATTCACATCGAACGCAAGTCGCGCGAACGCGAAACCTTGCGTGACGCCGAAGCACGCCTCGCGGAAGCGGTAGGCCTCACGGCTGCCATCGGCCTGCGGATTGTTTCCGAACGCATCGTCATGTTGGCGCGTCCGGCGCCGGGCACGCTGATTGGCTCCGGCAAGGTCGAGGAGATCGCGGGCGAAGCAAAAATGCTTGCGCCGGAAGTCATCATCGTCAACGCTCAGCTTTCCCCGGTGCAACAACGCAATCTGGAAAAGGCCTGGAACACAAAGGTTCTGGACCGCACCGCGCTGATCCTGGAAATCTTCGGCGAACGCGCTAAGACCCGCGAAGGCCGGCTGCAGGTGGAGTTTGCGCATCTGAGTTATCAGCGCTCGCGGTTGGTGCGGTCATGGACCCATTTGGAACGGCAACGCGGCGGCTTCGGCTTTCTGGGCGGACCCGGTGAAACACAGATTGAAACCGACCGCCGCCTGATCGGCGAACGCCTGGCGAAAATCCGCCGCGAGATCGAGGAAGTGAAACGCACGCGCGGGCTGCATCGCTCGGCGCGCAAGAAGGTGCCGTATCCCATCGTCGCGCTGGTCGGCTACACCAATGCGGGC
>DATCFN010000063.1:0-2625 GCA_036509475.1 Rhizomicrobium sp.
ATTTTCCTCGGACGACAGTGTCAATTTGTAGGGACCGCCATCCGACCCGGCCGGGCGAAACTCGTTGGCCTCCAGCAGGTCGTAGATCGCGATTTCGCGTTCCTGCTCGATCTCGCGCGTGCGGCGCACGACGGTCCGCTCGTCAAGATCGATAGCGATGAGGCGAAACTTCTCGCTCATCGGGAGTGATTCAAACGCGCGGCGATGGAGCGCGCATGCGCGTCGAGCCCTTCGGCTTCGGCGAGCGTGATCGCGGCGGGACCGATGGCGTTGATCGTGTCCGGCCCGCAACACAGCAGCGTCGTGCGTTTCATGAAATCCAGCACTGACAGGCCGGAGGAGAATCGCGCCGTGCGTGCCGTCGGCAGGACGTGATTGGGTCCGGCGATATAATCGCCCATCGCTTCGGGCGTGTTGCGGCCCAGAAAAATGGCGCCCGCATGCCTGACGAGCTTCAGCAATTCTTCGGGGCGTTCCGTCGCAATTTCCAGATGCTCCGGCGCGATGCGGTCCACCAGAGGTGCCGCATCGGTGAGTCTGGCCACGACGATGACACCGCCGTGATCGCGCCAGCTTGCACCCGCGATCTCCTTGCGCGGCAGCAACGCCAAAGCGCGCTCGACCGCGCCTTCGACTTTGGACGCGAAGTCCGCGTCGTCGGTGATCAGGATGCTTTGCGAGGATGTGTCGTGCTCTGCCTGACTCAATAAATCTGCCGCAATCCAATCGGGATTATTCTGGCCATCGGCGATGACAAGGATTTCCGACGGGCCCGCAACGGAATCGATTCCGACTTTGCAGAAGACTTCGCGTTTGGCGGCGGCAACATAGGCGTTACCCGGGCCCACGATCTTGTACACCGCCGCGATCGTCGCCGTGTCATAAGCCAGCGCCGCCACGGCCTGTGCGCCGCCGACGCGATAGATTTCCGTGACGCCGGCCCGCTTTGCTGCCGCCAGCACCAGCGGGTTGATCGCCCCGCCCGTCGCCGGTGTCACCATCGCGACGCGCGCGACACCGGCCACCCGCGCCGGCACGGCGTTCATCAGAACCGAACTGGGATAACTCGCTGTGCCGCCCGGAACATAAAGTCCCACGCTGTCGAGCGATGTCCAGCGCCAGCCGAGCGTCGCACCGGTATCGTCGGTGAAGCTGTCGTCGTGGGGTAGTTGACGGCGGTGATAGACTTCGATCCGTTTGGCCGCGATGTCGAGCGCATCCAGCGCGGCCTTGTCGCATTGCGCCTCCGCGGCGTCGATTTCCGTCGCCGTCAATCGCAATGTCGCCGGTGTCAGCGTCACTTTGTCGAAGCGCGCGCCAAGTTCGATCAACGCCGCGTCGCCGCGATGGCGAACGTCCGCGATGATCGCGCGCACGGACGCGGCGACGTCTTCCTCGGTCTCACGCTTGGCGGAAATGAGGGTGGCGAAAGCGCTTGCGAAATCGGCGCCCCGCGCGTCGAGCCTGCGCGCCATATTACGTGTCCAGAGGATGCGCGGGCTTGCCCAGCGCGGCCCATTCGCCGCTGATGTCGCTGACTTCCGCGTCTATATATTCAACGTCAAGCTTGATCGCGCCGCCGCCCGCGAACACCAGCACAATCATGCCGCCCGGATCTTCGCCGCCTTTCGGCAGGAACTGAATCGCCAGCAGCGACAGCACCGCGTCGGGATTGCCGCGCATGATGTTGACAGACTTGGCCGAGATAACGCCGTCGAAATGCAGGCCGCTGCGGACGCGCAAATTGTCGGTCTTGCGTTTCTCCGCCGTCTCCCATTTGAAGCGGTTGAACAGGGCCGCGAAGCGCTTTGTCTGCGGCAGCCAGACGAGATCGCTGACACGGGCCACCGCATCCTGCAGGCGTGCGGAAATGATCTGAAGGTCTTCCGCGTCTTCCGCGGCCAGTGTTTCGCGTGTCATGACTGAAGCCGTTCGATCTCCGCTCCCACGCGCGAGAGCTTTTCCTCAAGCCGCTCGAATCCCCGGTCGAGATGATAAACGCGATTGACCTGTGTTTCACCCTCGGCGACCAAACCCGCCAGCACGAGGCTGACACTGGCGCGAAGGTCCGTCGCCATCACCGGCGCGCCCTTTAATTTCTCCACGCCTGTCACGGTGGCCACATCGCCGTTCACATGGATGTCCGCCCCCATGCGCGCCAGTTCCGGCACATGCATGAAGCGGTTCTCGAAAACTGTTTCCTTGATATGCGACGTTCCGCTGGCAACCGTCATCAATGCCATGAACTGCGCCTGAAGGTCGGTCGGGAACGCTGGGAACACGTCCGTGGTGACATCGACCGCCAACGGCCGCGTACCATTGCGATGAACCGAGATGCCGCGATTGGTTTCACGCACCTCGGTCCCGATTTTTTCGAGCAGGCCGATCAGTGCGCCCAGCGTCTCGGTCTGCGCGCCGATCAGTTCGATGTCACCGCCGGCAATGGCGGTTGCAATCGCGTAAGTGCCCGCTTCAACGCGGTCCGAAACGACGGCATAGGTGACGCCGGACAATTTCTGCACGCCTTCGATCACGATCTCGGAGGTGCCGAGGCCGGAAATCTGCGCGCCCATCGCGATCAGGCAGCGGCCGAGATCCTGCGTCTCCGGTTCGCGCGCACAGTTC
>DATCFN010000064.1:0-11622 GCA_036509475.1 Rhizomicrobium sp.
CAGCCGCCATGAACGACGCTAAACCTTGCACCGGTGTTCAAAAGGCCAAAAAGGTGTCGGCGGTTAGTGCTCGCGCGAAATCTTCCGCGCTTCGCGGAAGGAGAGCAGCTTGTTCTCGACTTCGTCCCATAAGGCCAGCCGCGCGCAGCGGAAACTCGCCAGCATGGAAACGCGCGAGGCCGTCGCCAGCCGCGCCTGATCGCGCAGCACTTGCGGCAAGCGGTAATAGGGAATGCGCGCATAGAGATGGTGGACGTGGTGGATGCCGATATTGGCCGTGAGCCATGCGAGCGGGCTTGGCAGCGCGTAATAGGAACTGCCGCGCAGCGCCGCGTCCTGCACGCTCCATGCGCCGTCCGCGGCCCAGAACGTGTCTTCGAATTGGTGCTGGATGAAAAACAGCCAGACGCCGATGACACCGGCGACCAGCGTGATTGGAATCTGGATCAGCAAAAACGTCTTCCAGCCGATCAGCCACATCAGTCCCACCACGACGGCCGCGATGCCGGCATTGGTCGCCATCGGGCTAATCCAGGCGCGCCAGTTCTTGATGGTCGGGCCCAAGGGCAAACGATGACGCAGGATAAACATATAGATCGGGCCGATGCCGAACAGCACCAGCGGGTTGCGGTAAAGCCGGTAGCGCAAGCGTCCCAACATCGGCAGTGCCTGATATTCGCGCACCGTCAGCGTGTCGAGATCGCCGATGCCGCGCTTGTCCAGATTGCCGGAGGTGCCGTGATGAATGGCATGGGCGCGCTTCCACGCATCGTAAGGCGTGAGCGTCAGCACGCCGAGGATGCGGCCGACCCAATCGTTCGCCGCGCGATGGCGGAAGAACGAGCCGTGCCCGCAATCGTGCTGGATCAGAAACAGGCGTACCAGAAAGGCCGCGGCCGGAACGGCGAGCAGCAGCGAAATCCAGCCATAGCCGAATTCCCACGCCGCCCAGATCGTCAGCCACAACGCCACGAACGGCACCGCCGTCACGGCGAGTTCGAAAGTGCTGCGCACGAGATTGGGATCGCGATAGCGGCTGAGAATGCCGATCCATTCCGCTGCGGTTGGCTCGCCGGCGGCAGGTTCTTTGTTGGACAAGGAAACGCCCTTTACTGAAGTACACAACGCCCGCGCATCCTTTACGCTATTCCTTTCCAAAAAGGGAAGATATGCACGCAGATGTGACGTGGCTTACGCCGCATTTAATAGACCGGCGTGCCCACTTTTCCCCGCACCGAAGTTCCGCAGCGGCTTTTCTAATTCCCGCTTTGGGATAGGCTGGCCGCAACAAAATATTGGGAGATGGTCATGTCCAAAGCCGAAACCGTGGGTTTCTCGTCCGCGCGCCTGAAAACCGTCGATAGGGTTATGACGGAACGCTACGTCAATACCGGCATGCTTCCGGGCATCCTGACGCAGGTTTATCGCCGCGGCGAAATCGTCCACACCGGCCTGTCCGGCCTCATGGACATCGAGCGCAACAAGAAGATGCAGGAAGACGCCCTGTTCCGCATCTATTCCATGACCAAGCCGATCACGGCGGTGGCGCTGATGATGCTGGCCGAGGAAGGCAAGATCGGCCTCGATGACGATGTGCATGTCCACATTCCGTCGTGGAAGAACATGCGCGTCTATGCGAGCGGCATTCCCAGCCTTGTCGCCAACACCTCCGGCCAGTTCATCACCATGGCGCCGAAGCGGCGCATGAAGGTCATCGACCTGGTGACGCATACCTCCGGCCTGACCTATGGCTTCATGATGCGCACCAGCGTGGACGCGCATTACCGCCATCAGAAGATCGGCGATTTTCAAACCCCCGGCGGCCTCGCTGCGTTCATCGAGCAACTTGCCGCCACACCGCTGGATTTCTCGCCAGGCGAACACTGGAATTACTCGGTGTCGATCGACGTGATGGGCTACCTGGTCCAGAAACTCTCCGGCATGACGTTCGGCGAATTCCTGCGCACGCGGCTGTTCGAACCGCTGGGCATGAAGGACACCGCCTTCAGCGTGCCGCAAAACAAGATGGACCGGCTTTCGTCCTGCTACATGCCAGGCAAAGGCGGCAAGCTCGCCTTGCAGGACGATGCGGGCAAATCGACCTATGCCGAGCCGCCGAAACTGGAATCCGGCGGCGGCGGCCTCGTCTCCACGGCGCATGACTACATGCGGTTCTGCCGGATGATGCTGGGCGGCGGCACGCTGGACGGCGTGCAAATCCTGTCGCCCAAGACAGTGGCGATGTTCAGCATGAACCTTCTGCCGGGCGGCAAGCTGCTCACCGATCTGGTCGCCGGCGAAGGCATGTTCAGCGAAGCCGGTTACGCCGGTGTCGGCTTCTCCATCGGCTGCGGCGTGACGATGGATATCTCCAAGACGCATGTGCCGGGCACGCCGGGCGAATTCTTCTGGGGTGGGGCTGCTTCGACGGCGTTCTGGATCGATCCGAAGGAAGACCTTGCCGTCGTCTTTATGACCCAGGTGATGGGCACCGATGCGCGGCTGACCTTGCGCCGCGATCTGCGCACCTTGGTCTATTCGGCGATGACGACGGCCTGATTTGCGCCGTATAGGAACAAAGGCGAACGCCAAGTTCTGGTGAAGCCGTATGGCTGCTTCATGCGTTCCTTTTCCGGGGAAACGCCGGAGCGCCAATGAGCATTGCAGAATCACGAGTTCCGTTTCGGTTGCCGCCATGGCGCCCCTGGCACGGCTGGGCGCTGGCGGCGTTCGCGCTCCTCGCGGCGATCGTGATTTTCTTCGCGGTATTTTTCCAATGGAACTGGTTCCGCGGCACGGTTGAGCGCATTGCATCGCGCGACACCGGCCGCACAGTGAAGATCGACGGCAACCTGCATGTGCATCTGTGGTCGTGGCATCCCACCGCCAGCGTGGACGGCATTTCGATGTCCAATCCCGATTGGGCGCCGCAGGGGAATACCGCCGTCATACAGCATATCGACCTGACGACGCGTTTCTGGCCGCTGCTGTGGGGACAACTCGATCTCATTCGCGTCAATCTGGAAAATCCGACATTCGATCTGTTTCGCGACAAACAGGGCCGCGCCAACTGGGAGTTCGGCACGAATTCCGCCGACAACGCCAAGGCGATGGACCTGCCCGCGATTCAGCATTTCACGATCCACAACGGAAAGCTGACGGTCGACGATAAAGCGCGGCACATGCTTCTGACGGCCACGCTGACGTCGCATGAAAATGTTGGCGGCGACAAAGCCGGATTCCAGCTCGCGGGCCAAGGCACGCTCAACGCCAAGCCCTTCACCATGAACGTGACTGGCGGCCCACTGATCAATGTGGATCGCAGCAAGCCTTATGCGTTCAACATGGATGTCGTGGCCGGAAGCACGCATCTGACGGCCAAAGGCGCGGTGACGCATCCGTTCGATCTGGGTGCGATGACGGCGGCGGTGACGTTCTCCGGCGCCAATTTGGCGAACCTCTATTACCTGACCGGCCTCGCCTTCCCCAGCACGCCGCCCTATCGGCTGCGCGCGGACTTCACGCGCGACAATCGCGTTTACAAATTGAACAACATGACCGGCACGGTCGGGCGCAGCGATCTCAAAGGCAATATGGGCGTGGACGTGACCAGCGGCCGCCCGTTCCTCAGCGCCGATCTGTCATCGCACGAACTCTATTTTACCGATCTGGGCCCGCTGTTCGGCAGCGCGGCACCGGCGTCCGTGGTGCGCGCAGGCGCCGCCAAGGCGGGCGTGCCGATGGAATCCGCGATGCAGGAGGCTGCGCATGACGAGGATGCCAAGCATCTGCTTCCCGACACGCCGCTGGCGGTGGATCGCGTGCGCCAGATGGATGCCAATGTCGTGTTTCACGCCGACCGCGTGATCTCGACCGACTTCCCGCTGCGCCAGCTCAACCTGAAACTGACGCTCGACCATGGCGTGCTGAATGCAAATCCCATCTCCTTCGCGCTGTCGCAAGGCAAGCTGGCCGGCAAAGCGACGGTCGATGCGCGCGGCGCTGTGCCGGTGATGAGCATGGATGCGCGGCTTCAGGATGTGAGCCTGCAGCAATTCGTGGGCGGGAAAGACCCCATCGTCGAAGGCACACTGGAAGCGCGCGCCAAACTGACCGGCACCGGCGTCAGCATTCACAAAGTCGCCACCCATGCCAACGGCACCTTCACCGCCATCGTGCCCCACGGCACCATCCGTCAGAAATTCGCGGAGCTTCTGGGCATAGACATCGACCGCGCGTTTCTGTTCAGCGGTGACAAAGACACGAACGTCCGCTGCATCCTCGCCGATTTTCAGGTGAGGGATGGTGTAATGAACGCACGCCACGTGGTGTTCGACAGCGACGTGGTGAAAGCCACGGGGTCGGGCACCGTCAATCTCGGCGACGAGACGGTGAACATGCAGTTGAACGGCGCGCCGAAGAAATTCACGCTGATCCGCCTGCGCGCACCGATCGAAGTCACCGGGCCGTGGACCAAGCCGTCCATCGGCATCAAGGCGTCCGGCGCCATCGCGCAGGGCGGCGTCGCCCTGGCGCTGGGCGTGCTGCTGACGCCGCTCGCCGCAATCATCCCCTTCGTCGATCCGGGTCTTGCCAAGAATGCCGACTGTGGCGCCGCCGTCAGCACCGCGCAAAGCCACGGCGCGCCGCATGTGAAAAAGTGAGGTTTTGGGTCTTCGGACGCGGCGGCGGCAAAACGCACCAAGGCTGGATTAAAGCCGCCCCGCGCATTATGTATCGTCCGATACAATAAAAGGATTGCCCGATGAGGACGGGTCGGCCCAGGGGCTTTTGCACGGACACGGCGCTGGACCGCGCCATGACTGTGTTTTGGCGCAAGGGCTACGAAGGCGCATCGCTTTCGGAATTGACCGAAGCCATGGGCATCAATCCGCCCAGCCTCTATGCCGCCTTCGGCAACAAAGAAGGCCTCTTCCGCGCCGTGCTCGAACGCTATGAGGAGCGCCGCAAAGATCTCATGGACAGAGTGCTCGCCGCGCCGGACGCCAAATCCGTGGCGCGCCTTTTTCTGGAAAGCGTGGCCGATTTCGCGGTCGATACCAGCGGCCGCAATCCGCCGGGCTGTCTGTTGGTGCAAAGCGGCCTGTCCTGTTCCGATCAGGATATTCCCGACGCGTTGGCGCGGATTCGTGCGGAAAAAGAAACAGCCTTGCGCCAGCGGTTCGAGCGCGACCGCCGCAACGGCAATATCCCCGCCAGCGCTAATCCGGCCGTGCTGGCGAGCTATCTTGTGGCCATGGCGAACGGCATGTGCGTGCAGGCCGCCGCCGGCGCCAGCAGCAGGCAGTTGCGCGATGTCGCCCAGCTGGCAGTCGCCGCCTGGCCGGTGGCCGACGCGGCAAAAGCCCGCAAACCCGTGCGTGAAAAGGCCGGCTGACGCCGCGCCCGCGGCGCAACGCTGGCATCCCCAGCACGCATATTGACTCTGTAGTGATCGATACATATCTGCCCATCAACGGTTGAAGACCAGCGCAGCGTTGCGCGGCCGCCGGTTGAGGGTGTGATGACTGCGTTCTTTTTTCCCGTATTGATGGCCTGGACAGTTGCCGGCGTATTTGCCCTGAGCGGGCTGGTCCACCTGGCCGCGCCAGGCTTTGTCCGCCGCGCTTATGCGCGGTGGGGCTTCCCGCCGAAATTCTATCGTGTCGCCGCAGGCGTCGATCTGCTCGCCGCGGCCTTTCTCGCCAATCCGATCACCCGCATCTGGGGCATCGCGCTGGCCGGCCTCGTGACCTTTGTCGGCGTGATCATCCTGCTAAAAAATCGCGAATATGCATGGTCGTTGCCGGGCACGCTTTTGCTGATCGCGCTCGTCCCCGCATCCTTGAGCGCCACGTTCTGAATTTCGCGCCGCACAGGCAGACAGAAAAAAGCCCCCGAGAACAAAAGTTCTCGAGGGCTTTTTTTTGGTTGCGGGGACAGGATTTGAACCTGTGACCTTCAGGTTATGAGCCTGACGAGCTACCGGGCTGCTCCACCCCGCGTCATGGTCCGGATCGCGTTTACCGCGAAGGGTGCGCGGATATAGGCCATCGCTTTGGCCCTGTCCACCCCTCGATTTTTCCAGTTTTCCCAACAGGATAGGCCCATGTGGGCGAAGCCATGGACCTCGGCTAGTATGCCCGCGCTAATCCATGGCGCGTGGGGGCCTTGCGTGTTTATCGGACATTACGGACCGGCGTTCGGCGCCAAGGCAGCGGTTCGCCGTGTTCCGCTCTGGATCTATTTCATCGCCGTGCAGTGGCTGGATCTGATCTGGTCCGTCCTGGTTCTGGCGGGCGTCGAGAAGCTCAAAATCATTCCCGGCTTCATGCAGGGAAGTTCGCTCGACCTCTATTACATGCCCTATACCCACGGCCTGATCGGCGCAGTCGTCCTGTCGGTGGTTTTCGGTGGGGTCGTCTCGCTTTTCTTTCGGCGCCAACGCGGCGCGGTCTTTCTCATCCTTGCGGCCGCGGTCTTCTCGCACTGGCTGCTCGATCTGCTGGTACATGCGCCCGATCTCTGGATCTATGACGGCGTGAAAATCGGGTTCGGTCTGTGGCGCTGGCTATGGATCAGCCTGCCGTTGGAACTTCTCTCGCTCATTGCCGGTGCTTTTCTGTACGCACGCTTTGTTCCTGCAAGGGGCCGCGGGAATTTGTGGTTGTGGCTCTTCGTCGTCGCAATGGCGGCGGTGGAGCTTTACGGGGTATACGGACCGCTGCCCGCATCCCCGGCTGCGGAAGCGCACACCGCGCTTCTGGCCTATGGCCTGCTGGCCCTGTTGGCGGGATTTGTTGACCTATCGCGCGCCAAGGCTCCGGCGTGATAGGATTTTTGCAGGGGCACGTTTCGAACACCGAAAGACATTCTTAGATGCAATCGCCGCGCCTGCTTGCGCTTAAATCCGCCGTGCCGCCCTATACGATCGAGCAACCCGACGTCGCCAAGCGTGCGGCGCAGCTTTTTTCGAAGGTCCGCGATATCGAACGCTTCATGCCGGTGTTCGTAAACACCGGCATCGAAAAGCGTTATTCCTGCGTTCCGATCGACTGGTACAACGAGCCGCATGGCTGGGCCGACCGCACCAAGCTCTATGTCGAAAATTCCGTCGATCTTCTTGAGAAAGTCGCACGCGGCCTTCTGGATGAGGCCAGACTGAAAGTCGAAGACATCGACACGATCGTCGTGTCCTCCACGACCGGGGTCGCTACTCCCAGTCTGGATGCCTTGATGGTCGAGCGCCTGCAGATGCGGCGCGATATTCAGCGCCTTCCGATTTTCGGCCTCGGCTGTGCCGGCGGCGTTCTGGGCGTTGCCCGCGCGGCCGCGATGGCGAAGTCGCAGCCCGGCGCGAAAGTCATGTTCCTGGTCGTCGAACTTTGCGCCCTCACCTTCCGCAAGAACGACATCTCCAAGAGCAACATCGTCGCGACGGCGCTGTTCGGCGACGGCGCGGCGGGCGCGATCCTTTCGACGGACGGCGAAGGCCCTGCCATCACGGCAAGCGGCGAGCATACCTGGCCACATTCTCTCGACGTCATGGGTTGGGATGTCGAGGAAGATGGTTTGAAGGCGCGGTTCGCGCAGAGCATCCCGACATTGGTGGCAACCGACTTCCGCAGCCTGCTCAATACCTATCTGGCGCGCACGGGCGCGAAGGTTTCCGATTTCGCGGGCTTCGCCTGCCATCCCGGCGGCGCCAAAGTGCTGGACGCGCTCGAAGACGCGTTCGGTATCGAACGCGGCGCGCTGACCGAAAGCCGCTCCGTGCTGCGCGACTACGGCAACATGTCCGCCGCCACCGCGATGTTCGTGCTGGAACGCATGGACTGGCGCGCGAAACAGCGCAAAACGCTGATGACCGCACTGGGGCCGGGCTTTTCTTCCGTCTTCCTGACGCTCGAAAATTGATGATCACCGCTTACGTCATCATCGCGCTTGTCGCGCTGCAAAGACTGCTGGAAGTCGCCTACGCCCAGCGCAATACGAATGCGCTGCTGGCGCGCGGCGCCGTGGAAATCGGACGCAATCATTATCCGTTGATCGTGTTGCTGCATGCGGCATGGATCGTGGCGATTGTGCTGTTCCTGCCGAAGCCCGTGATCATCCACTGGAGTCTCATCGCCGTCATGGTGGTGCTGCAGGTATTTCGCGTCTGGGTGCTGGCGACGCTGGGGCCCTATTGGACGACACGCATCATCACGCTGGAGGGCGCGCCGCTGATCACCGGCGGTCCATTCCGCTTTTTCCGCCATCCCAATTACATGGTCGTGATCGCGGAAATCGCGATCTTCCCCTTGGCCTTCGGAGAAATCTGGGTCGCGGTCGCCTTTTCCCTCCTCAACGGGGCCATGTTGTTCTGGCGCATCCGGGTGGAAGAACGGGCGCTGACCGCGCGCAGGGGCCTTGCCGGACAACCGAAGCCGGTCTGAGGCGTTATCATCGGGGCACGAATCGCCGGCCCTGAAAGGTCAGCCGCACGCATGCCCGATTCCACAAAGGTCTGGATTGGCTACAGCGCCATGTGCGTGGGCATGTTCATGGCCATTCTGGACATCCAGGTGGTCGCCAGCTCGCTGACCAATATCCAGTCCGCGCTGAACATTCCCGCCGACGAGATCAGCTGGATCCAGACCGCTTATCTGATGGCGGAAGTCATCGCCATTCCGCTGACCGGCATGCTGACCCGCGGCCTGTCGCTGCGCTGGCTGTTTGTCGCCGCGACGGCCGGCTTCACGCTGTCCAGCATCGCCTGCGCTTTGTGCACCGGCGCCGAATCGCTCATCACCGTGCGCGTGGTGCAGGGATTTTGCGGCGGCATGCTGATCCCGGCGGTTTTCACATCGGTATTCACGATCCTGCCGCGCAAGCACGAAATCTTCGCGACCACGATGGCGGGCGTCTTTGCGATGGTGGCGCCAACTCTCGGTCCCTATGTCGGCGGCTGGCTGACGCAGACCTATTCGTGGCACTGGATATTTCTGATCAACGTCATTCCCGGAATCCTTGTCTGCGGCGTGGTAGGCTATTTCATTCGCACCGGCAAACCCGATCCGGCATTTCTGCGCAAGCTCGATTATCCCGCGATTTTCCTGGCGGCGATTTTTCTTGGTACGCTGGAATTGCTGCTGAAGGACGCGCCGCCGCATTACTGGAGCGGCCCTTATATCTATACGCTGTCCGGCATTTGCGCCGTGTCCGGTGCGTCGGCCGTCTATCTTTGCCTGCGCCGCCCTTTTCCCTTCGTCGATCTCACGCGCTTTGCGCGGCCGGCTTTTGCCGTTGGTTGCGTGCTCAGCTTCGTGGCCGGCGTCGGCCTTTATGGATCGACCTACATCCTGGCGATCTTTCTCGGCGCGGTGCGCCAGCACACACCCATCGAAATCGGCGAGATCATCATGGTGTCCGGCGCGGTGCAGCTTGTCGCCGCACCCATCGCGGCGCTGCTGGAAAGCCGGATCGACGGGCGCGTGATGATAGGTTTCGGCTACGGGCTGTTCGCCGTCGGCCTGCTGCTCAACAGCTTCTGCACCTATGAAACCGATTTCGCCGGTTTGCTGTGGCCGCAAATATTGCGCGGCATTGCCGTGATGTTCTGCATCCTGCCGACGACGCGCCTTGCCATGGAAGGTTGGCCGCTCGATGACGCGCCCGACGCCAGCGGGCAATTCAATTTGATGCGCAATCTGGGCGGCGCTCTGGGCATTGCGCTGATCGACACCATCCTCGAACAGCGCACGCCCGGCCATGTCACGCACATCGCGGCCCGTCTGCAGGCGGGCGATCCCACCATGGCGCGGCTCGTCGGCCTGCCCGTTGAGTATTTCCACGGCACGGCGATGGGGCCGGTTGATCCGTCGATGCGCGCCTATGCCGAACCGCTGGTCCAGCGCGCGGCGCTGGTGATGTCTTTCAACGAAGCCTGGGTCGTGATCGCCGTGTTGTTCGCTCTGTCGCTGATCACGATATTTTTCGTGCGCGGCGGCCGATGGACGCCGGGACAGACCCGCGACGAGATCGAGCAGGACGCGTAAGGCGCGATTGGCCTGACGCTCTCACGCGAGACTGCTTTTCCCAGGGACCCTGATCGCGCCGGAACCTGCCGCCGGTTGCAGCGTTTTGCTGGGTTGGGGCCCCAGGGAGATTTCCATGAAAAAAAGTCTATTGCTCGCGGCCAGCGCCTTGTCGCTGACGCTTATATCCGGCGGCGTTTTGGCCGCTCCTGCCGACCAGCCCGGCCATCAAAGCCCGGCGCCCGGAACCAACAATGAAACGGTGAGCGCCGTGAAAGACGCGACCGCCGGTGTCGTGGGTGAAGTTTCCGCACAGATGACATCCACCGCCCGAGGTTTCGTCACCGCTGCGGCGACCAGCGACATGTATGAAGTGGAAGCCGGCAAGATCGCCGAAGACCGCTCGCGCTCCGCCGATGTGAAAGCCTTCGCGAAAAAAATGGTGAAGGCCCACACCGAGACGACCGACCAGGTCAAAGCGATTTTGGCGCAAGGCACCGTCGATGCCGCGCCGCCCGCGCATCTGGATGACCGCCGCCAGGGCATGATCGACGATCTGCGCGGAGCGTCCGCAGCCGATTTCGATACGCGCTATCTCAGCCAGCAGGTCGCTGCCCATAACGAAGCGCTGATCCTGATGCAGGGATACGCAAAAGATGGGGATGTCATCGCGCTCAAGAAATTCGCCGCAGCGACAGCGCCCGTCGTTCAGGATCATCTGAATATGGCCGAAGATCTGCAGAAGCAGAATGATGCCATGTTGAAAAAAGCCGGTCGCTGACCGCCGCCTGCCAATGTGTTGCAAAACCCCGCGCCGGTGGCGCGGGGTTTTCGCGTTCGGTGTTGCGCATCGCGCGGCGCGGCATGCGCGCGCAAAACGTGACCGCCGGCTAGGTCCAGTCTTTGCCCTTGTGCGGCTTGCGCACCAATTCGGGGGCAACATAAGCGGGCGTGGCGGTCGACTGGGTCTTTTGATCCTTGTCGGCCTTGGGTTTCTTTTTTTCTTTGTGGGACTTTTGTTCGCGATTGGCCATGTCGCTTCTCCATGATTCGACAATGAAGATTAGGCCGGGCGAAGCCTGAAAAAAAAGGCGCAAGTTCCCGATTCGGCCCGAATTTTGGCTCTTGGTATCAGGAACAACAGGGGAACCTCTTAACGACTTAAACGTTTGGCGCGCCTTAACAATTCTGGTAAATACTG
Source organism: Rhizomicrobium sp. (assembly GCA_036509475.1). GTDB lineage: Bacteria > Pseudomonadota > Alphaproteobacteria > Micropepsales > Micropepsaceae > Rhizomicrobium. The sequence continues at coordinate 11,221 of DATCFN010000064.1, forward strand.
GGCAGGGCCAAAGGGCTTTCAAAGCCCGCCCAGTGGCTGGGGCCGCAAACCGTAATCGCGCAAGACTATCGCGTTAAATAGGATCTGTGATGACCCGAATGTTTCGAGCCATTCCTCTTTCTTTTGTCCGCCTGCCCATCCTGTCCGCCCTCGCCGCCGTCGCGCTGATCGCATCGGCAGGCACGGCATCGGCCGGCATTTTCGATTTCCTGTCGCCGCACCGTTCCGACACGGCAGAGCCGGCGCCCCCCGCCGATTCCGATGCGGATTCCACGACGACGTCCGCGGACGACGCGAAGTCCGACGATGCAAGCACGGCTGCCGTTGCCGCATCGATTGCCGACATCGCGCCCAGCATCGAGATTCCCCTGCATCACCTTTATTGCGTGGAATATGCGCGCG
>DATCFN010000065.1:0-6737 GCA_036509475.1 Rhizomicrobium sp.
AAGCATCGAGGCGCGCGATGGCGCCCGCGCCGTCGGCGTCGGATGCGATGAGTTTCACCGCACGATGGGTAAGGCGGGCATGAGCTGCGATCTTGGCGGCGGTTGCGGTTTTGCCGGCGCCGTTCGGCCCGACGAGCAGCAAGGCAGCGGTTTTGGAAACATCCAGCGGCGCGATGCTCATGCGCCGGTCTAGCGCACAGGCCAGCGCCAGGGTCATGTCTTTCAACAGACTCTGTTCGGCAGTCTTTGCCAGGTCATGCGCCAGCGCATCGACGAAACGATGGCGGCCCAGAATGGTCAAAAGTTCGGCGCGGCTGAACGGTGCGTTGGCAAGTCTGTTCAAGGCTGGCGCGCCGCGCAGGCGTTTGATCAGCCCGTCGCGATAGTTCTCTTCAAAGCTCGGCGCGGTTTCAAGGACATGCGTTTCCTCCGTCGGGGCCTCTTCGGCAGGTTCTTCGATCCGGTCGAGCGCGGCGCGGACCATGATGCCGGTCTTCGTCTTTTCGCTGGCGACGATGATGGCCTCATCGCCCATCTCGCTGCGCACGTTGATGAGCGCTTCGCGCATGTCTTTGGCAAGGAAGGTGCGAAGTTGCATTTCTACCTCCCCACCAGGGGGAGGTGAAGAAGAGCGCTATGTTCGTTTGCACCCATCAAACTTGTCCCAATGTACGAAGCCGCACGCTCGCATGAATTTCATTCTGCGACATGACGACGGTCTGTGGGCGAAAACGCTCGATGATGGAGCGCACAAAAGGACGCACCTGCGGGCTGGTGAGCAGAACCGGCACGTCGCCGCTCTGTCCGGCTTCGTCGAACCGCGTGCGTACGCTCTGGATGAATTGCTGAAGCTGCGACGGCGCCATGGCAAGCTGCTTGTCTTCGCCCTGACCGACGATGGATTCCGCAAACGCCTGTTCCCAAGCAGGCGATAGCGCGACGAGCGGCAGATACCCGCCCGGCGAAATGTTTGCGTGGCAAAGCTGGCGCGCGAGGCGGGCGCGAACATGCTCCGTAATATAGAGCGCGTTCTTGGTGTGCCCGACCGCTTCGGCGATGCCTTCGAGGATTGCCGGCAAGTCGCGGATGGAGACGCGCTCGCCGAGCAGCGTTTGCAGCACGCGCTGAACGCCGGTGACGGAAATCTGCGACGGGATGATTTCTTCCACCAGTTTCTTCTGCTCCGGCGGCAGGTCGTCCAGCAGCTTCTTCGTTTCGGAGTAGGAGAGAAGCTCCGACATATGCGTCTTCAACACTTCGGTCAGATGCGTGGTCAGCACCGTGCCTGGATCGACCACGGTGAAACCGCGGAAGCTGGCTTCCTCGCGCAGGGTCTGGCTGATCCAGGTCGCGGGCAGGCCGAAAGCGGGCTCGGTTGTGTGCGTGCCCGGCAGGTCGATCGGCGCGCCCTTGGGATCCATGACCAGCAGCGAGCCCGGGAACAGATCGCCACAGCCCGACGCCACTTCCTTGACGCTGATGCGATACTCGTTCGCACCAAGCTGCATGTTGTCGAGGATGCGCACCGACGGCATGACGAAGCCCATTTCGGTCGCCAATTGGCGGCGCAGCGCCTTGATCTGGTCGGTAATGCGGTGGCCCTGCACGTCGTTGATAAGCGGCAGCAGGCCGTAGCCCAGTTCGACGCGCAACAGGTCGAGGGCCAGCGCGGTCGCGATGGGTTCTTCCTTCGGCGCGGCTTCGGCTTTTACTTTTTCTTCCTGCTTCTCCTCGGCGACGCGCACCGCGTCTTTCTTTTTGTACGCCGTCCACGCGGCGAGGCCGATGGCGGCAGAGAGCAGCGCGAAGACGATGGTCGGCATGCCGGGCAGCAGGCCGACAACGGCCATCACCACGGCTGCCATGCCGAGCGCCTGCGGATAGAAGGAGAGCTGCTTCATCAACGCCTGATCGGTCGATCCTTCAACGCCGGCTTTCGACACCATGAGGCCCGCGGCGGTGGAGACGATCAGTGACGGCATCTGGCTGACCAGACCGTCGCCGACGCTGAGAAGGGTGAAGGTTTGCGTCGCGTCGCCGAAGCTCATGCCTTTTTGCGCGACGGCGATGATGATACCGCCGATGACGTTGATGCCGACGATCATAAGTCCTGCGATGGCGTCACCGCGCACAAATTTGGAGGCGCCGTCCATGGCGCCGAAAAAGTTGGATTCGCCTTCCAGTTCCTTGCGGCGCCGCCGCGCTTCGGTTTCGTCGATCAGGCCGGCGGAGAGGTCCGCGTCCACGGCCATCTGCTTGCCGGGCATCGCATCCAGTGTGAAGCGCGCGGCCACTTCGGCGATACGGCCCGAACCCTTGGTGATGACGACGAAGTTTACGATCACCAGGATCGCGAAAACGATCAGGCCGATCACGAAGTTGCCGCCCATAATCAGCTTGCCGAAAGCCTGAATGACATAACCGGACGCTGCGGTGCCTTCGCTGCCGTGGCCGAGGATGAGGCGCGTAGACGCCAGGTTGAGCGACAGGCGCATCATGGTGGTGATGAGCAGGATCGCGGGGAACGAACTGAATTCCAGCGGCTTCTTGATGAAGACGCAGGTCATCAGGATCAGGATTGAGAACGAGAACGAGAAAGCGAGGCAGACATCGAGCAGCCACGTCGGCAGCGGCAGGATCAGGACGATCAAAATCGCCATGATGCCGACCGCGAGGCCGAGATCGCTGCGCTTCAGAATGTTCTGCGCGGTCGCGAGGTTCAATCCGAACCCTGGTGATTGCGCTGCGGTCGAAATGTCAGCCATTTTTGTTCAATCCAAATTTGTCATCCCGGCCGAGCGTAGCGAGAGCCGGGACCCATCGTGACATCGTCCGAATGGATCCCGGTTCGGCGCGATGCAAATGCATCGCTGGACCGGGACGACAGTTCTTCTGCATTAACCGGCCATCCGGGCTTCGCCGTGCTGCGGGATCGCAAGGCCGGATGACGAATATTCGCGCAGCTTGTTGCGCAAGGTACGGATCGAGATGCCCAGAATGTTCGCGGCATGGGTGCGATTGCCGAGGCAGTGATCCAGCGTGTCGAGAATGAGATCGCGTTCGACGTCCGCCACCGTGCGGCCGACGAGGCCGCGCGTCGCGACGATGGTGGCTGCCTGAACCGCCGCCGAAACCGGAGACGGCATGCCGCTGGGCGAACCGACGGCCGATCCGTCCGGCAGGCGAATGGCTTCCGGCGAAATCTCCGCGCCTGTCGCCAGCAGCACCGAGCGATGCATGGTGTTTTCCAGCTCACGCACGTTGCCGCGCCAGGGATGGGAAATCAGCAGACGCTCGGTCGTGCTGGCAATCGGCCGATAGGGCGCGCCATTCGCTTCGGCATATTTGTGCGCGAAGTGGCGGGCGAGGGCGAGAATGTCCTTCGGACGCTCGCGCAAGGCCGGCAGGCGCAGGTTTACGACGTTCAAGCGATAGAGAAGGTCTTCGCGGAACGTGCCGTGCTTCACCGCTTCGTTGAGGTCGCGGTTGGAAGTCGCGATGATGCGGATGTCGACTTTGACGGGCTTGGTACCGCCGACGCGATCGATCTCGCGTTCCTGAATCGCGCGCAGCAGCTTGGCCTGCAGGCGCGAATCCATTTCGCTGATTTCGTCCAGCAGCAGGGTGCCACCATTGGCTTCTTCGAACTTGCCGACGCGCCGCGCGATTGCGCCGGTGAAGGCGCCTTTCTCATGGCCGAACAATTCGGATTCCAGAAGGTTTTCCGGGATCGCGGCGCAGTTCACCGAAATGAACGGCTTGTCGACGCGCGCGGATTTGCGGTGAACGTAGCGGGCGAGGACTTCCTTACCCGTGCCGCTTTCGCCGGTGATGAGGATGGAGGCTTCGCTGCTGGCGACCTGATCGGCCAGGGCAAGCACGGCGCCCATCGCTTCGTCTTCATAAACAAGCTGATGGCTTTCATCGGCCACCGCCGCCAGCACCGCCGCGATCAGTTCGGGATCGGGAGGCAGGGGCAGATATTCTTTCGCGCCGGCACGGATGGCATCCACCGCGCGCCGCGCATCGGTGCCGACGCCGCATGCCACGACCGGGGTGCAGATGCGTTCGGTCGCCAGCGCGCGGACAAGCCTGCCGATGTCGAAGGTGACGTCGCAGAATACGAGGTCCGCGCCGTTGCCGCCGCGCAGAGACGCCAGCGCCTGATCGATGTCGGTCGCGTGCGTGACTTTCGCACCGCGATCCATCGCGATCTTGGTGGCGGCACCGATCTGTCCCTGCAGGGATCCGACGATGAGAAGACGCATGGTTCTATTCCTTCCTTAGCCGATCCGGTTACGACTGACCGGCCTTGATGATTTCCGTCATGGTCACGCCCAGGCGATCTTCCACGAGCACGACTTCGCCGCGCGCGACGAGCCGGTTGTTCACATAGATGTCGATGGCCTCGCCGACTTTGCGGTCCAGCTCGACGATGGTGCCTTTGCCGAGCTTCAGCAGCTGGCTGACCTCCATGCCGGACTTGCCGAGCACGGCGCTGACCGTGACGGGCACATCGAACACCGCTTCGAGATCGGTGGCCGTGCGCTTGATGTCCGTTTCGGGAACATCATCCATGCGCAGCAGCGCAGGGGAGTCGGCGGCGGGTTCCTGATGCGCCAGATCGGGAAGGTCAACTTCGTCGTTCGTGGCCATTTTATTCCTCCGTCATTTGTGTGCGCACGCCTTCGGCGAAGTGGCGCGTAATAAGATCGTTCAGGGCCGCCGAGATGGCGCTTTCGGTACGTTCCGCACCGCCGCCGCGCCATTCGACGCGGCAATCGGTGCCGGTGAGATGCGGGTCGGCGGAAATCTGGACGCGGCCATCAAAGCCTTCGTCCTGCGCGATTTCAGCGAGGCGCGGCGAAATGGCTTCGGCGACTTTGGGTGCGGTGCGCAGAAGAATTCGCGGCTCGCCAATGGCCTGGTGCATCGCCTCGCGTAGCGCCGATTCCACTTCGGCTTCGGGCAGCGCGGCGAGGGCAGCTTTCGCCAGCTTGTGCGCGGCGGCGATTGCGATGGCTGTTGCGTCGGCGCGAACTGTTTCGATTTCGTCATGCGTGGCGGCGAGCGCGGCGCGCAACGCGGCGATCATGGTTTCGATTCCGCCGGCAATCGCGTCTTGCGCGCGCACCTGTCCGGCTTTCATGCCTTCGGCGCGGGCGCGGGCGGAAAGCTGGTCGATCTCGGCATGGCTATAGGCTTTCTTCTGCCGCGCGCGGGCGGCATTGGAAACGAGATCGCCTTCCTCGCGAAACTCCACGTCGAACGTGTATTTGGTCGTGTTCATCAATAGATCAACTCGTCTTCGCCCTGCTTGTTGGCGATCATGATTTCACCCTTGTTCGCGAGGTCTTTGGCGACGTTGACCATGCGCATCTGCGCTTCATCCACGTCTTTCAGGCGCACGGGGCCCATGGCCTCCATGTCTTCGCGAAGAATCTTGCCGGCGCGTTCGCTCATGTTGGAAAAGAAAGTGTCGCGCAGCGTGTCGGTTGAACCTTTGAGGGCGAGGCCGAGCTTGTCCTTTTCGACATGGCGCAGCAGCGTCTGGATCGAGCCGGGATCCAGCTTGCCCAGATCCTCGAACGTGAACATCAGCGCCTTGATGCGTTCGGCGCTGTCGCGGCTGCGCTCTTCCAGCGCCACGATGAAGCGGCCTTCGGTCTGGCGATCGAAGTTGTTGAAAATTTCCGCCATGTGCTCATGGCTATCGCGCTTGGCGGTGCGGGCGAGGTTTGACATGAATTCGACGCGCAGAGTCTTCTCGACCTTGTCGAGAATGTCCTTCTGCACGCTTTTCATGCGCAACATGCGTTGCACGACTTCGAGCGCGAATTCTTCCGGCAGCGCACCCAGCACGCGGGCGGCATGTTCCGGCTTGATCTTGGAGAGCACGACCGAAACGGTCTGCGGGTATTCGTTTTTCAGATAGTTCGCCAGCACCGTCTCGTTCACATTGGCGAGCTTGTCCCACATGGTGCGGCCGGCGGGACCGCGGATTTCTTCCATGATCTGCGAGACTTTGTCTTCCGGCATGAACTTGGCGATCAGCCGTTCGGTGGATTCATAAGAACCCATGAGTGAGCCAGTGCCGGACATCTGGCCGACGAAATCGACCAGCAGCTTTTCGACGAGGGTCGAACTGATCGTGCCCAGCGAGGACATGATCTGCGAGACTTCCTTGATCTCGTCATCGTCCATCATCTGCCACAGTTTGGCGGAATGTTCTTCGCCGAGCGCGAGCATCACGATGGCCGATCGTTCGGCACCGCTGAGCTGGCGGACGTCGTCTTTGGTAACGGCTTTTGCGCGTGACATGGGGATTACACCGGTTCGTGCAGCCAGGTACGGATGATCGCGAGCGCTTCTTCAGGATGCGAACCCACGACTTCACCGACCTTCTTGATGGAAGACTCGCGCACCTGGCCTTCAATGCGCGAGATGTCGATCATGCTTTCCCGAGGCGCGGGAAGCGCCACGGGGCCGCCGGCCTGCGCGGCCGCTGCGGCCGGAGCCGGCAGTTGCCCTGCGATCTGCTGCACCGAGAGTAGTGCCGTGCTTTCACCCGCGGGCTGCGGCGCGAACATGCGCTGGATCAGCGGACGCACGACGAAGAAGCCCATCAGCAGCGCGGTCAGCGAAAGAATGCCAGCCTCGATGATCTTGAACCAATAAGCGGAGTCGAGGCCGAGAAGCGGCTTGGGCGGCGGTGTCGCGTCGGCGACGTCCAGATG
>DATCFN010000066.1:0-3237 GCA_036509475.1 Rhizomicrobium sp.
GCGCGCTCGCGCGTAAGGCCGCCCGGGCCAAGCGCGGACAAGCGCCGCTTGTGCGTCACTTCCGATAGCGGATTGGTCTGATCCATGAACTGCGACAGCTGGCTGCTGCCAAAGAATTCACGCACCGCCGCCGCCGCCGGCTTTGCATTGATCAAATCGTGCGGCATCACCGTATCGATATCGACCGAACCCATACGCTCGCGAATCGCGCGCTCCATGCGCAACAGGCCGACGCGATACTGATTTTCCATCAATTCGCCAACGGAACGCACACGCCGATTGCCAAGATTGTCGATGTCGTCGATCTGGCCGCGGCCGTCCTTCAGCTCTATCAGGATCTTTACGGTGCGCAGAATGTCCTCGCGGCGCAGGGTGCGATACTGGTCGTCGCATTCCAGACCGAGGCGCATATTCATCTTGACGCGGCCGACTGCTGAGAGGTCGTAACGATCCGGATCAAAAAACAAGCCGCGGAACAACGCTTCCGCAGTCTCAGGCGTCGGCGGCTCACCCGGCCGCATGACGCGGTAGATATCGATCAGCGCATCGTCGCGATTGCCGTTCTTGTCGATCGCCAGCGTGTTGCGAATCCACGGGCCGTTGGACTGGTCCACGGCCAGCGTCGGCAGCGACGTGATGCCGAGTTCTTCGAGTGCAGCCAGCCGCGCCTCGGCGAGTTCCTCGCCCGCTTCGGCAAAGATTTCGCCGGTTTCTTCGTTGACCAGGTCCACCGCCATATAGCGGCCCAGCAGGTCCGCGCGGCCCACCAGAACTTCTTTGGTTTTCTCGGCAATCTTACGAACCGATCGGGCAGTGAGCTTGGCGTCCGCCTCGGCGACAACCTCGCCCGTTTCGGCATCGATCAGCGGCTCCAGCAGCTTCATGCCGCGAAACGCATCTGGATCGAACGGCCGCGCCCAACCTTTCGGGCCGCGCGTGAACACCACCTGGCCGTAGAAATTCGCCAGAATCGCTTCTGCGTCGAGGCCACGAATATCGATGCTGTCGGGGTCCTCCCCGGCCTCAATGCGGCGCGCGCGGTTCTGTACGCTCCACTCGCTTTCCAGCGCGTACAGCAACGTGGTGACCGGCAGCTTACGCTTGCGATCAATACGCACGTAAACCATGTCCTTGCTGTCGAATTCGAAATCCAGCCAGCTGCCGCGATATGGGATTACCCGCGCCGCGAACAGGAACTTGCCGCTCGAATGGGTCTTTCCCTTGTCGTGGTCGAAAAACACACCCGGCGAGCGGTGCATCTGGCTGACAATGACGCGTTCCGTGCCATTGATGATGAAAGTGCCGTTGTCCGTCATCAGCGGCATGTCGCCCATATAAACGGGCTGTTCCTTAATGTCGCGAATGGAGCGCGCGCCGGTGTCCTCGTCGACATCCCAAACGATCAGGCGCAGCACCACCTTTAGCGGCGCGGCATAGGTCATGCCACGCTGAATGCACTCCTCAACATCGTATTTCGGCTCTTCGAGTTCGTAATAAACGAATTCGAGCCGGCCGCGGCCCGCGAAATCGTCAATCGGAAACACGCCGCGAAACACTTCCTGCAGGCCGGTATTGGTGCGGCTATCCGGCGGCACGTGCATTTGCAGAAACGCTTCGTAGCTGGAGCGCTGAACGTCGATCAGGTTGGGCATTGGCGCGACCTCGGGAATCCGCCCAAAGCTCTTGCGGATCCGCTTGCGCGGTGTGAACGTCTGCGTGATTGCGTTCATACGTATTGCCCTATCCTGCGTAGCGTGGTGCGGTCACCACGCTAAAAATCTGCGCCAACAGCCCGAAGTAGCGTGCGCACTCCCGCCGCAACGGCGGAAAGGGCGGGAACCACATGGTTCCCACCCCAACTCAGCGTTCGAACCGTGCTCCGCGCCCGGCTGGGCACGACGCATGGCAATGCGAAGTCACTTAACTTCGACAGTCGCACCCTGCTCTTCCAAAACCTTCTTGATCTTCGCCGCTTCGTCCTTGTTCACGGCTTCCTTCACGGTCTTCGGCGCGCCTTCAACCAAGTCCTTGGCTTCCTTCAGCCCGAGCCCTGTGATGGTGCGGATTTCCTTAATTACGTTAATCTTCTTGTCGCCGGCGGCGGCAAGGATCACGGTAAACTCGGTCTGCTCTTCAACCGGGGCTGCCGCGGCTGCGGCAACCGGGGCTGCGGCCGCGGCGACTGGCGCTGCGGCGGAGACGCCCCACTTCTCTTCCAGCAGCTTGGAAAGCTCGGCTGCCTCGAGAACGGTAAGCGCGGATAGCTCGTCAACGAGCTTCGAAAGATCGGCCATTTTTTCGCAAGTCCTCTAGCTGTGCATCTGATGGGTGTTGTGCAAGGCCGCCGGGCGACGGCCCCTATTCAGGCTGCTTCCGCCTCGTCCCGTTTGGCATAGGCCGCAAAGACCCGTGCGAGTTGTCCGGCCGGCGCCTGCAGCACGCCTGCGATCCGGGTCGCTGGGGTATTAATCATCCCCAACAGTCCCGCGCGCAGAGTATCCAGCGACGGCAGTTCGGACAGCGCCTTGATCCCATCCGCACTCAGCGTCTGGGTGCCAAGCGCACCACCGATAACCACGAACTTCTCGTTGATCTTGGCGAACTCGACAGCTGCCTTCGCCACCGCCACTGGATCGCGCGCCCATGCAAGGGCAGTCGGTCCAGTCAACAACGGCTTGAGGCCATCGAATTTGGTCCCATCCAGGGCGAGGAGGGTCAGCCGGTTTTTCGCGACTTTAAAATTCGCCCCGGCCGCGCGCATCCTTCTCCGCAAATCAGTCACTTCGGAAACCGTCAGCCCCTTGTTGCGGGTGACGACCACCATTGACGTTTCAGCGAAGACGGCGGCGAGCGACGAGATGAACTCTCGCTTCTCCGTACGGTCCAAATCCCGTCTCCTGTGTGGCCGGGGAACAAGTCCGCCGGCCGGGTTACCAATGGATCGCTCCTTTTACGGAACGGTCCGGTTCGCCTGTCCTTCGTCAAAGGCGGACCCACCAGATTTGCATCCGGCTTCCCGTCTCCCACGCGCGGGGAATCCCCCTTTAAGATCAACGCATCTCGCGAAAGATGCGGTAGTCACGTGCGGTCTCGGACAGGTTTCGGCCCTGGGCGAACCCAGTGCCTGCGCGCCGGCGGCGAACCGCCGGCGAATTCTGTTACCCGGCGGCCAGCGAGGCGATATCCACCCGCACACCCGGCCCCATGGACGAGCTGAGCGACACCTTCTGCAAATAC
>DATCFN010000067.1:0-6394 GCA_036509475.1 Rhizomicrobium sp.
ACAACTGGGGCGCCTACTTCTTTATCCGCGATCTGCGCAACGGCGATGTCTGGACGGCGGGCTATCAACCCTCCGGCATCGAGCCCGACAGTTACGACGTGACGTTCTCCGAAGACCGCGCCGAGATCACGCGCAACGACGGCGCGGTCACGACTATGCTGGAGATTGCCGTCTCGCCGGAAGACGACGCGGAAGTGCGCCGCGTTTCCATCACCAATCACGGCACACGCGCGCGCGAAATCGAGATCACGTCCTTCGCGGAAATCTCGCTCGCGCGTCCCGCCGACGATATGGCCCATCCCGCCTTCGCCAAGCTGTTCGTGGAGACGGAGTTCGTCCCCAATCTTGGCGCCATTCTGGCCACGCGCCGGCGCCGGTCCGACGCGGACCCGATGGTATGGGCTGCCCATCTTTGCGTCGTGGAAGGCGAAACTTTGGGCGACGTGCAGTTCGAAACCGATCGCGCGCGGTTCCTGGGCCGCGGACAGACGGCGCGCGCGCCCGCCGCCATCGTCGATGGCTGGCCGCTGTCCAACACCGCCGGGCCGGTTCTCGATCCGGTCTTCAGTCTGCGCCGCCGCGTGCGGATTCCGCGCGGCGCGACTGTGCGCATCGCGTTCTGGACCGTCGCGGCCGCCACCCGCGATGAAATCCTCGATCTCGCCGACAAGCATCACGATGCCATGGCCTTTGACCGCGCCACGACGCTGGCCTGGACGCAGGCGCAGATGCAGCTGCATCACCTCGGCGTCAAATTCGACGAAGCGATGCTGTTCCAGCGTCTCGCCAATCACGTCCTCTATACCGACTCGACCTTGCGTCCGGCTTCGGACGTCCTCAAACGCGGCATCGTGAAGTCCTCCACCTTATGGGCGAACGGGATTTCCGGCGACCTGCCGATCATCCTGGTGCGGATCGAAGACGAAGCCGACATCGACCTGGTGCGTCAGCTTTTGCGCGCCCATGAATATTGGCGTTTGAAACAACTCGCCGTCGATCTTGTCATCCTGAACGAGCGCGCGTCGTCCTATGTGCAGGATTTACAAATCGCGCTGGATGGCCTTGTGCGCATGAACCGCTCCATGCCGCGCATTTCGGGAGAAGAATCGCGCGGCACGGCTTTCGTCCTGCGCTCCGACATGGTGTCACCGGAAGTCCGCGCTTTGCTGATGTCCGCGGCGCGCGCTGTATTGGTGGGCGGCCACGGTACCCTGGCCGAACAGATCAACCGCGCCCGCGACTTGAAACCCGGCGTAGCCCCGCCGGCGCGCAAGCCGTTGATCCCGGCGGTGCCGGAATCGCCATTGCCGCGCCCGCCCATGCAGTTCTTCAATGGGCTGGGCGGTTTCGCGAACGATGGCCGCGAATATGTGACCATCCTCGAAAATGCCGAGCGCACGCCGGCGCCTTGGATCAACGTCATCGCCAATCCGAAATTCGGCTTTCATGTTTCCGCGGACGGCAGCGGTTTCACCTGGTCGGTCAACAGTCAGCAATATCAAATCACGCCCTGGTCGAACGACGCGGTTGGCGATCCGCCAGGTGAGGCAATCTATGTGCGCGACGACGACAGCGGCGAAGTGTGGGGGCCGACCGCGCTGCCCATCCGCGAGAAAACGTCGCCCTATACCGTGCGTCACGGGCAAGGATACTCCACATTCGAACACGTTTCGCACGGCATCGCGCTGGAATTGACGCAGTTCGTGCCGGTGGACGATTCCATCAAGATCGCGCGCCTGAAGATCGCCAATCATTCCGGCCGCGATCGCCGCCTTTCCATTACCGCGTTTGTTGAATTGGTTTTGGGACAGGCGCGTGGCAAGATGGCGCCGTTCGTCGTCACCGAAATCGATCCGCAGACCGGCGCGCTGTTCGCGCAGAACAACTGGAACAGCGCATTCGGCGGCCGCGTGGCCTTTGCCGACATGGCCGGCAAACAGACCGCATGGACCGGCGACCGCACGGAATTTCTTGGCCGTGACGGCATGATGGACAGGCCGCTTGCGCTCACCCCCGGTGCGGCACTGTCCAATCGCACAGGCGCGGGCTTCGATCCCTGCGCCGCACTTCAAACCCAAGTGCGGCTCAATGCCGTCGGCAGCACCGAGATCGTTTTCTTCCTCGGCGACGCCGCCACGGCAGCGGAAGCGCAGGCGCTCGTCGCCAAATACCGCGCTGCCGATCTCGATGCCGTGTTCAAGACCGTCACGGGCCAGTGGGACACGATTCTTGGGACCGTGCAGGTGAAGACGCCGGATCGCGCGCTGGATATTCTTCTGAACCGCTGGCTCGTCTACCAGACCTTGGCCTGCCGCGTCTGGGCGCGCACCGCCTTTTACCAGGCCAGCGGCGCCTACGGTTTCCGCGACCAGTTGCAGGACGTGATGGCGCTGTGCATCGCACGGCCGGACATCGCGCGCGAGCACATACTGCGCGCGACCGGACGGCAATTTCTGGAAGGCGACGTTCAGCATTGGTGGCTACCCGAAACCGGAAACGGCATCCGCACCCGCGTATCGGACGATCGCGGCTGGCTCGCTTTCGTCGTTGCGCATTATGTTGAGACGACCGGCGATTTCGCCGTGCTGGATGAGATGGTGCCGTTCCTCGAGGGCCCCGTATTGCGCCCGGATCAACACGACAATTTTTTCCAGCCGGGCATCTCCGACAAGAAGATCAGCGTGTTCGAGCATTGCGGCCTTGCCCTCGACAAAAGCATGGCGGTGGGCGTTCACGGCCTTCCCTTGATGGGCGCCGGCGACTGGAATGACGGCATGGATCAGGTCGGCGGCGGCGGAAAGGGCGAGAGCGTCTGGCTCGGCTGGTTCCTGCATTCGGCACTGACATCCTTCGCCGCCATTGCCGACAAGCACGGCGTCGCCGAACGCGGCGATACATGGCGCGCGAACGCGGCGGACCTGCGCGAAGCCCTGGATATGCAAGGCTGGGACGGCGACTGGTATCGCCGGGCCTATTTCGATGACGGCACGCCGCTCGGCTCCATCGCCAACAGCCAGTGCCGCATCGATTCCATCGCGCAATCCTGGTCGGTGATTTCGGGCGGCGCGGAACCGGCACGCGCCACACGCGCCATGGAAGCCGTCGAGAAATTCCTCATCCGCCGCGATGACAAGCTGGCGCTGCTGTTCACGCCGCCATTCGATCACCCGCAACACGATCCCGGCTACATCAAGGGTTATCCGCCCGGCGTGCGCGAAAATGGCGGCCAGTACACTCACGGCGCGACATGGGCCGCGCTTGCCTTTGCCATGCTGGGCGACGGCGACAAGGCGGGCGAGTTGCTCTCGCTGCTCAATCCCATCAACCATTCGAGCAACCGCACCGATATCGACCGCTATAAAGTCGAGCCTTATGTCATCTGCGCGGATGTCTATTCGGTCCCCCCGCATACCGGCCGCGGCGGCTGGACCTGGTACACCGGCTCGGCGGCCTGGACCTATCGCATCGCGCTCGAATGGCTGCTGGGTTTCCGCCTGCAGGGCGACAAGCTCCTGCTCGATCCGTGCATCCCGCGCGGCTGGCCGGGTTTCGAGATTTCTTATCGCCACGGCACGGCGCAATATGACATCGCCGTGGAAAACCCGCTCGGCGTCTGCCGTGGTATCATCGCGGTCAAACTCGACGGACAAAGCCTCACCGGCGATAACAGGGCGCTGATCCCGCTTGTGGACGATGGCGCGAAACATCGTATTCAGGTGGTTCTGGGATAAAACATCATGGCGGAAAAAATCGATCCTCTCGCGGGCAAGCCGGTTCCGGCATCCAAGCTGGTGAACGTGCCGCGTCTCGTGACGGCCTATTACTCCCAGGTGCCGGACCTGTCGGTCGCGGCACAGCGCGTTGCCTTCGGAACGTCGGGCCATCGCGGCGGCGCGTTTCAGAGCAGCTTCAACGAGACCCATATTCTTGCGATCAGCCAGGCGATTTGCCTCTATCGCAAGAAGGCCGGGACGGACGGACCGCTATTTCTCGGCATGGATACGCATGCACTGTCGGAGCCCGCTTTCGCCAGTGCGCTGGAAGTGCTGGCGGCGAACGGCGTGGAGACAATGATCGACGCGGATCACGGCTATACGCCGACGCCCGTGATCAGCCATGCGATCCTTGGTTATAACAAAGGACGCAAGACGGGCCTTGCCGACGGCATCGTCATCACCCCTTCGCACAATCCGCCTGACGAAGGCGGCTTCAAATACAATCCCACAAATGGCGGCCCTGCCGACGTCGACATAACCAACTGGATACAAAACACCGCCAACGACCTGATCGAAAAAAAGATGGCGGGCGTCGAGCGTATTCCGTTCGAGCGCGCGCAAAAATCCGCGCATGTCCACAAGCACGACTACACGACACCCTATGTCGCCGACCTGGGAAACATCGTGGATATGGAAGCGATCCGTTCTGCGGGTGTGAAGATCGGCATCGATCCGCTTGGCGGCGCCGCGGTCTACTATTGGGCGCCGATCATCGAATGCTACAAGATCGACGCGACCGTGGTGAACGAGGCTGTTGACCCCACCTTCCGGTTCATGACGCTGGATTGGGACGGCAAGGTCCGCATGGATTGCTCCTCGCCCTACGCCATGGAACGGCTGATCGGCATCAAGGACAAGTTCGACATCGCCTTCGCCAATGACACCGATGCCGACCGCCACGGCATTGTCTGCCCATCCTCTGGCCTGATGAATCCGAACTATTATCTCGCCGCGATGATCGCTTATCTGACCGCGAACCGACCGCAATGGCGCGGTGATGCCGCCATTGGAAAGACCGTGGTCTCCAGTGGCATGATCGACAAGGTCGTTGCGAAGCAGGGCCGCAAGCTGTTCGAAGTGCCCGTCGGCTTCAAATGGTTCAGCGCCGGGTTGATCGACGGATCGCTGGCCTTCGGCGGCGAGGAAAGCGCCGGCGCATCGTTCCTGCGCCGCAACGGCTCGGTATGGACCACCGATAAGGACGGGCTGGTGCCCGCCCTGCTCTCCGCGGAAATCACCGCGAAGACCGGACAGAATCCCGCCAAATTCTACGACGCGATCACAAGCGATCTGGGCCAATCCTTTTACGAACGCATCGATGCCCCAGCCTCCGCCGAACAAAAGAAGGCGCTGGGCGCGCTGTCGCCGGACAAGCTCGACGCAAAAGAGCTCGCGAGCGAGCCGATCGAGACGAAGTTCAGCAACGCGCCCGGCAACAAGGCAGCTATCGGTGGTATCAAGGTGACGGCGAAAAGCGGCTGGTTCGCGGCGCGGCCATCGGGCACCGAAGACGTTTATAAGATCTACGCCGAGAGCTTCAAAAGCGCCGACCACCTGAAACAAATCCAGACGGACGCGCAGAGTATCGTCGGCGCCGTGCTCAAGAAATAAGCACGGTGATCCGCACCACCGGAGCCCCGCGTATGATAGCGTAGGGTTCGTCTTTTCCGGGGGCCGTATGGACATCGCAACGCTTCTCCTCGCCAATTTCGCGATCCTGGCCGGGATTTTCGTTCCGCTCTGGCTGCTCAGCATCGCCCTGCACGATCCCAGTTTCGTGGACATCTGGTGGGCCTTCGGCATGCCGGTTCTGGCACTGCTGAGTTTCTTCGAGACCGGCCCCGCGACCCCGCGCAAAGACATATTGCTGATCCTGTGCGGGCTGTGGGGCCTGCGGCTGGGCATCTATCTCTTCATCCGCTGGCGCGCGCATGGCGCCGATCCGCGCTACGAAGCGTTGCTGGCGAGCCGCCAGCGCAAGCACGGCTGGGGTTTCGCGAGGACGGCGGGGCTCATGGTGTTCGCGCTGCAGATGCCGCTGCAATTCATCGTCGCGCTGCCGGTGCAACTCGGACAGGTGCCAGCCGCGCCCATTGCCATCGGCACTGTCGGATGGATCGGCGTGGCGCTGGCCAGCTTCGGCATCGTGTTCGAAGCCATTGCCGATTTTCAACTCATCGCCTTTCGCTGGAATCCCGCGAACAAAGGCAAAGTGCTGAACAGCGGGCTCTGGCATTACAGCCGCCATCCCAATTTTTTCGCCGAAGCCTGCACATGGTGGGGCCTTTATCTGATCGCGGCGGAAACGCCGGTGGGCTTGTGGGCGCTGCCGGGACCGTTGCTCGTCACGTTCCTGCTGACGCGGTTCAGCGGCGTTCCGACCGTGGAACAAAGCATGCGCAAGAAGGGACCGGAATATGCCGACTATCTGCGCCGCACCTCCGGCTTCATTCCGTGGTTTCCGAAAGACTGAGCAGCGTCACGAAGCCAGGGCGACGACCGCGTTGATCGCCATCGCGATGATGGCCGTGTTGTAAAAAAAGGAAATGATGGAATGGCCCAGCGTCGCGCGACGCATGACCGTGTCGCGCACATTGGTGTCGGAAGTTTGCGCCGTC
>DATCFN010000068.1:0-5031 GCA_036509475.1 Rhizomicrobium sp.
CCCGCCGCGCCCACGATCGCGGCGCCGCGCAACAGCGTTGCGTTCGCCAGTGCCTCGCGTTGCGTGATGATCACCGCCATCGCCGACAGCACAAAGACGCTCAGAACATTATCGTAATAGGTCGTGCCCGCGATCGTAACGGTCAGGCCGCCCAGCATGCAGAGCAGAGACAACACGCCAGCGATCAGGCGCTTTTCTTCCGACACGATCAGCGAGCGGGCGATGAGATAGAGCGGCACGATGTTGGCGCCCTGCACCGCGCCGAGAACGCCGAGTGCGATCCATGCGGGAACGTGTGTCGCCAGCAGATAGAAGGGAATGTCGAGCGAAGGATTGTAGAACGTCGCCTGATGCGCGACCGCAATGTCGAAACCCATGCGGTGGTTCAAATAGGCGTAAGGGATGTACCAGTGATAGTTGCGAAAATCCCAGGACGTATCCTTGCCCAGCGACACCACCAATATCGCCCACGCCAGGACGACGAACGCCAGAAAGGCGATCTCCAGTGGCGCCAGCCATCGGTTGGTGGATCGGTTGAGGTTCATGGGGTGGGTGCGGATCACTACGGGCCGCATCTCATAACACGGCTTTTCGCCGGCGCGTCAGCAATGATGTCGCTGAGCCTCGGGAGGGCTTTTCCGCGCTAGGGCAGGTTGGCCAGAAACTGCTCCGTACAGGCCCGCCAGGAATGCTGGAGGGCGAAGCTGCGGGGCGACAGGTTGGCATCGCTCCGGGCCTGCGTGATCTCAAGCGCACGCAGGCAGGCCGTTTGCAGGTCGGCATCGAGGGCGCCGACCGGGGCATCGCCGATCACGTCGTTCGGGCCCTGCACCGGGTAGGCCGCCACCGGCACGCCGCAGGCCAACGCCTCCAGCATGACCAGTCCGAACGTGTCGGTCTTGCTGGGGAACACGAACACGTCGCTGGCCGCATAATGGCGGACCAGGCTTTCGCCGGTTTTGGGGCCAAGGAATTTCGCGTCGGGATATTGGCGCTCCAGCGACGCGCGCACAGGCCCGTCGCCGATCACGACTTTCGTGCCGGGCAGGTCGAGGGAGAGAAACGCGTCAAGGTTTTTCTCGACCGCGACGCGGCCAACATAGAGCCAGATCGGCTTGGGATAGGGCAGCGTGGCGTCGGGGATCGGGCGAAACATCTCCACATCCACGCCACGCGACCAGATACGAAGATTGTGAAAGCCGTGATCTTGCATCTCGCGCATCAGTGCGGGCGTGGCCACCATCATGGTTTCGGCCGGTCCGTGAAACCAGCGCAGGAAAGCATAGACGGCGCGAAGCGGAATGAAAGGAAAGCGCGTCTTCACATATTCGGGAAAGCGCGTGTGAAAGGATGTCGTGAACGGAATCTTCCGGGCGATGCAAACCGCACGCGCGGAAAGACCGAGCGGTCCTTCGGTGGCGATGTGGATGGCTGTGGGATCGAATTGCGCGATCATGGCTTCCAGGCTCTTGCGTGGAAAAAGGGCAAGGCGGATTTCGGGATAGGTCGGCATGGCGACGGTGAAGCGGCCTTCGGGCGTCGCGTAACGCACTTCATGGCCCAACGCGGCGAGATCTTCGCCCAGAATTTCCAGGGTGCGTACAACGCCGTTCACTTGAGGCGCCCATGCGTCGGTCACGATCATCACGCGCTCATGGCGCAGATGCCCGGAAAGCGCCGCGGGGGCGCTATCCGGCGTCACGAAATCCTCAGGCTGGGACGGCGCCGACGAGGTCTTCGGCGGTTTGCGGGATGAGGGCTGGCTCGACCGGTGAAGGGGCCCAGTGAAGAATCTCCAGATTTCCTGCGGCATCTTCCGTGAGGGCGGTGCAGCTTTCAACCCAGTCGCCGTCGTTGAGGTAGAGAACGCCGTCGACGTGCCGGATCGCCGCGTGATGAATATGACCGCACACGACCCCGTCGAAGCCGCGGCAGCGCGCTTCCGCGATAACGGCATCCTCGAAACGGCAGATAAATTCGACCGCATTCTTCACCTTTTGCTTGAGGTAAGCGGACAGCGACCAGTAGGGCAGCCCGAACGCTTTGCGAACCGTGGCGCACAACTCATTCAGTTCGAGCGCGCGCGTGTAGGCCCAGTCACCGAGGAAGGCGAGCCAGCGTGCATAGGCGATGACACCGTCGAATTGATCGCCGTGCAGAACCAGAAGCCTGCGCCCGTCTGCCGTTTCGTGGATCGCCTCGCGGATCAATTCGACGCCTGCGATGTCGCGGCCGCAATAATCACGAAGCATTTCGTCATGATTGCCCGGCACATATATAATGCGCGTGCCGTTGTCGATTTTGCGCAGGATCTCGTTGAGCACGCGGTTGTGCGCCTCCGGCCAGAACCATCTGTGCTTCAACCGCCAGCCGTCCACGATGTCCCCAACGAGATACAGCGTGTCGCAGGAATTGTGGGCCAGGAAATCCGCTAGCGCCTCGGCCTTGCAGCCGCGCGTCCCCAAATGGGTATCGGAAATGAACATGGTGCGGTGTCGACGGGTGCGATGCGGCTGTGTGGTGGCGCTACCGCGTTCGCGCAGAACATTCGCGGGAATGGGAAAGGGAAGCGTGCCACGCAACGCGGTCCGGGGTCGGCTATTTTGCCGGTCGCGGGCCCAGGCAAGTTCGGCCATGAGAGTTCTCCGAATCAGTGGACGGCCAGTAGCCACTGAGGTGCCTGTTATTCACGACGGGGCTATTGCAATGCGATAACCGTTTCGTGAATCCGGGCTTAAACCGCTTGAAATCGTTAATTTATACTGCGATGCACAAAAACCGGGCGGCGATCTGCCTATTTGTTAGGTATCTGATATCGTTGGAATTTTCAAGATTTCGCGCGAATTTATCACTTGCGCTGGTTCTTTGCTGTGTCCATATTGTTGCAATGCGGTATAGCGGTCCTCGATCGCCATGCCGTTGCCCTTCCTGGGCGTTTCCTCCCTGAACTTGGCCGCTCCTCTGGGAGCGGCCTTTTTTCTGGCCGGTATGCGGCAGAGTTTCCGCTGCTTTGCGGTTGACGCGCGCGCCTCGCCCCATCAACGATGCGCCATCGTCTCTGAAGGATTGCACTGTGAAATACGAAATCGACTATACGTTCATCGCAAAAGGCGCGACCAAAGCCGAAGAAATTGGCACCTCCGCCGATTTGGTGCTTGGCGACGAAGCGGGCTTCGGCCTGATTCCGAATGTCGGCGACTATGTCGATATTCCGCGCAGCCGCATGGGCGAGCGCGAAAACTATCGCGGCAAGGTTTGTCACCGCCTGTTCCGCCATGTGCTTGGCTATTGCTATGTGCGGATCGTTGTCGAGGAAGTGGACGAGACGACCTGGGCGCAGAAGTTCGCGCCGTAAGCGTCTGACGATACCGAATTGGAAAAGGCCGCGGGCTCGATCCGCGGCCTTTTTCTTTTCTGAATTTCTATTCGGCGGCGATTGCGGCGGGGCGGCCGCCGGACAGGCGAAGCTGCGCCGTGTCGATCGCGGTCAGGTCGCGCAGGGCGTCGGCAATGCGCGCGGCCACATCGGGAAACTTCGCATTAGGTTCGATGCGATCTTCGTCGAGATAAAGCGCACGATTGATTTCGATTTGCAGGGCATGAACCCCCAGCATCGGACGCCCATGCAAATGCGTGGAGTAGCCGCCGGCATAGGGCGTGTTGCGCGCGACGGAAAAGCCGCGCAGTTCAAAAGCGCGCTCGGCCCGGCGCATCAGGCCATGTGCGGCCGACATGCCGTAACGGTCGCCCAGCACCACGTCGGGTATTGCCGCCGCCGACGGCATCGAATGGCAGTCGATGAGGACCGCTGTGCCGAAGCGCGTGCGGGTTTCTTCGAGCATGCTTGAAAGCGCCGCGTGATAGGGTTTGTAGAGGCGCGCCATCCGCTCCTGCGCTTCGGCGACGGCAACTTTGCCGCGATAGATTTCCGCACCATCGCGCACGATGCGCGGAATGACGCCGAGCCCGGAATTGACCCGCACGCTGGCAGGATCAACCGGCATCGGCAGCAGGCCATCGAACATCACGGGATCGAGTTCGCCCGGCGCCCGGTTCACGTCCAGAAACGCACGCGGGAAACGCGCCGCGATCATCGGCGCGCCGAGCCCCGCGACGCAGGAGAACAATTCGTCCACGAACGCGTCTTCGGACCGGCGCAGGGTGAGCGCGTTCAGCGCGCTGCCATTCACAAAGCTGTGTGGGTAGAGGCGGCCCGAATGCGGCGAGGCAAAGACGAAGGGCACGGATTGGCGCTTGGGCAGGATGACATCGAAACCCCGGGCGTAGAGCGCGGCCAGGGTTGGATCGCCTCTGTCGTCTGACGCCGTCCCTGCCGGTTCCTGCTTGTTCACGCTGCGATTCCCGCGCTGATCGAGCCCAAGTGGACCATCTCCCACGCCGCCGTATCAACCATGTTCGCGGTGGGGTGGCTGCGGGGGGACGGCGCGTTAACCGACATTTACCGCTCCTGCGATATAGGGTTAAGTCCGGGGAGGGGAATTCATGGCCATGGCGCATATTCTGCTGGCAGAAGACGATGAGTCGCTCAGGCGTTTCCTGGCGGCTGCGCTCGTCAAAGCCGGTCATACCGTCACCGACTTCGGCGATGGCGACGAGGCCTTCAACTGCCTCAAAGGTTTTCGCTTCGATCTGCTGCTGACCGACATCGTGATGCCCGGCATGGACGGTATCGAGCTGGCCAAGCGCGCCGCCGAAATGGATTCTGCTCTCAAGATCATGTTCATCACCGGCTTCGCCGCCGTTGCGCTGCATCCTTCCTCGCAGGCGCCCAAACAGGCCAAGGTTCTATCCAAGCCCTTCCACCTGCGCGAGATCGTGCAGGAAGTGGAGCGCATGATCGCCGCCTGACTTTCCGTCAGAAATTCTCGTAAGGCGCGGACGCGAAATCCTCTGCTTCGCCACATTTGTGGATCGTAGATTACCATCGGGCGGGAACGCCGATGTCATATTGCGCGGCGCTCCTGTGCCCGAGGATTTGAACGGGAGCATGCGCATGAACAATTCCGCGTT
>DATCFN010000069.1:0-5413 GCA_036509475.1 Rhizomicrobium sp.
CGAGCGCGCGGTGCTGGAAATGACCGCCCGCCTCTACAAAGCACCGCAGAGCGCTTGCACGTCCAGCCTCGGCACATCGTCCGATCCGCTGGCCGGCCCCGGCGACGATCAGAATCGTCCCCCCATGACCCAGTTCACAACCGCTGCTTACAATCAGGAGAACCCTTATCATGCGCCTCGTCAAAATCCTTACGGTGGGTACAGCTCTGCTGACGCTAACGCTGACGTCAGCCTACGCGGACGGGAGCAATAATTCCGACGGTGGCGCCAGCAATGTCCTGAACGGCCAGGTCAACCTCAATACGCAACAGGCGACGCTCAATATGTCTTCCAATGGCGTGGTGGGCGTTGTCAGCGGCGCGGCGATGGCCGGCGGAAACGCGATCGACATTGCGACGATGAACAACACCAACATCTACAACAACCAGTATGTCGGCGGCGTGAACATCGGCGCAGATGCCTACGCCAACATCGCGAACACCGCTGGCGAGGTTCAACTGCAGAGTCAGTCCGTGTGTAACTCGGCTGGCATCGCGATGGACTCGGCCTCCACGAGCGTGAGCAATACGCAGAACTGCTCCGCAACCGATACTTCGGCCACGTTGCACGCCAACGTCTCCAACACGCTGAACGACGCCACACTTGCGACGACGGCGGTTGGCAACACGATCGAAGAGGAAACCAATGCACCGTCCGGCAGCATCTCAAACTCCCAGACGAACCATTCGTCCATGTTCGCGGGAACCACGGTGAGAGCCTCGAACATCGACGGCAACCTGTCGGCATCCGCCACGGCGATCGGCAACACCGGCCAGATCACCCACTATTCGACCGGCAACTGACCGGAACTGATCCGCGCAAACACGTCCTGGGGCAACGGGGCGTGTTGGATAGAGGGAGGGCTTCAAAGCCCTCCCTCTTTTTTTGTGCGCGCAGCCGGGTCATGGTGCCTTCTCAGCGAAGCGGGGAATCGTAAATGCCGGCATCGGGCAGCAAAACACTTGAGCTCACATTTCGCGGGCTTGTGCTGGGCGTGCTCATCACGCTCGTATTTACGGCGGCCAACGTCTACCTGGGATTGAAGGTGGGCCTCACCTTCGCAACCTCGATTCCCGCCGCCGTGATTTCGATGGCGGTGCTCTCCGCGTTCAAGAATTCCACAATTCTTGAGAACAACATCGTGCAGACGGTGGCCTCGGCGGCGGGCACGCTGTCCGCGATCATCTTCGTGCTGCCCGGCCTCGTCATCGTCGGCTGGTGGCTGGATTTTCCCTTCTGGCAATCGTTCTTCATCTGCGCGTCGGGCGGTATTCTCGGCGTGTTGTTCACCATCCCGCTGCGCCGGGCGATGGTGACCACATCCGACCTGCCCTATCCCGAAGGCGTGGCCGCCGCCGAAGTGCTGGAAGTCGGTGAACAGGCGCGTGCATCGGCATCGGCGGAATCGCGCGAGGGGTTGATCGCGGTTGTCTATGGTGCGGTGGCTTCGGCAGGTCTGGCCATTCTCGCCGCAACCCAAATCGCAGCCGGCGAATATCAAAAGTTTTTCCGCGTTGGCCCGAACGCGACAAGCGGCTTCGACATGGGATTTTCTCTGGCGCTGGTCGGCGCGGGATATCTCGTTGGCCTGTCCGTCGGCATCGCGATGCTGCTGGGTCTCGTTATCTCCTGGGTAGGCGCATTGCCGATTCTGACGTCGCTGCATCCCGCAGCGGCAGGTGTGGATTTCGCCCATTACGCGTCAACCGTTTGGCGGACCCAAGTTCGCTTCATCGGCGCGGGCGCCATTGCGGTCGCCTCCTTCTGGACATTGCTGAAATTGATTGGTCCCGTCGTCGGCGGCGTGATCTCCACCATGAGCGCAAATCGCGCGCGCGTCGCCGGCACGGCGGACTTGCGCGACACTGATCTTTCGCCGGGGTGGATCGGTATTCTCGCGCTGGGTTGTCTTGTGGTGATCGGCTGGCTGCTTTACGTATTTCTCGCGCCGACGCCGTTGGCAGCGAATACGACGACACTGATCCTGTCGGCAATTCCATTCATCTTCATCGGCGGTTTTTTGATCGCGGCGATCTGCGGCTACATGGCCGGGTTGATCGGCGCATCGAACTCACCGATTTCCGGCGTCGGCATTCTTGCCATCGTCACCTGTGCCACACTCTTCGTCGCCGTCACGCATCCCGGCGCGGACGCGCAAAAGGCGCTGGTCGCCTACGCCCTGTTCGCGACTGCTATCGTCTTCGCCATCGCCACCATTTCGAACAACAACCTTCAGGATTTGAAGACGGGGCAACTCGTCGGCGCAACGCCGCGCGCGCAGCAATGGGCTTTGATCGTCGGCGTGATTGCCGGCGCGGCCGTTATTCCGCCTGTGCTCAATCTGCTGGCGCATGCCTTCGGTTTTGCGGGCGCGCCCAACCTGCACACCATCACTGCGCAGCCGCTGGCCGCACCGCAAGCAACACTGATCTCGGCGCTGGCGCAGGGCGTGATCGGCGGCAATCTCGACTGGCAGATGATCGGCATCGGCGCACTTGTCGGTGGAGGCCTGATCGTTCTCGACGCCTTTATGGGCTGGATGAAATGGCTTCGCCTCCCGCCGCTGGCCGTCGGCATCGGCATTTATCTTCCCATGTCGGCGACGCTTCCTGTCGTCGTCGGTGCGGTTATCGGTCATCTCTACGATGTATGGACCACGCGCACGCCAAACCCGGAATACTCCAAGCGGCTCGCAGTGCTGGTTGCGTCGGGCATGATTGTTGGCGAAAGCCTGTTCGGCGTCATTCTCGCCGGACTGATCGTGGCGTTCAGTTCCGACGCCCCGCTCGCATTGGTGCCTGCGGACTTCGCGTGGGCGAATTGGATTGGGCTTGCGGTATTCGCAGGCCTGATCGCACTACTGTATGGCTGGATGATGAGACGCGGACGCGCGGCGAGTCCGGCCGCCACACCACCGGGCTGAAGATCTAGCCGAAAAGAAGAGACCAAAAACCCGGCTTGTCGATCTCTTCAAACTTGCCGGTGGCCTGGTCGAGAACTTCGAGTATGCCGGTAGCGATATTAAAGCGCGTGCCGTCCACGGCGAGTCTGCCCTCTTTCACGCGCTCGGCGATGAAAGGGTATTTCAGCAGCCGTTCAACGGAGAGCTTCACGGTCTCATGTTCGACCTCTGTAGCGTTGCTCTGACCGTGATCGTGCGCATGCGCGCGTTCGACAGCGGGTTTCGCCAATTCGACCCATTCACCAACGAAAGGAATGCCGTGCGCGGCGTGCGGATCGATCGCAGCCGCCACGCCGCCACATTGCGCATGGCCCATGACGACGATATTGCGCACGCCCAGCGCCAGGACCGCATAGGCGATCGCGGCGCGCGTGCCGAAGACACCATTGGTTGCATCATAAGGCGGAACGAGCGCCGCTATATTGCGCACCATGAAAAATTCACCGGGACGGCCGCCGAAAATCGTCGCGGGATCGGAGCGGGAATCTGAGCAGGCGATAATGAGATATTCCGGCTTCTGGCCTTTCGCGGCGGTTTCGTAGCGTCCGCGCTCGCGTGGCCATCCGTTCTTACGGAACGTGCGGTAGCCCTTGATCAACCGGTCCATGTCGTCTCCCACACTCACTGCCGTTAGTTAAGATGGGGGCAGGTAAAACTGTCAAACCATCAGAGGCGCAAAACAGGTTGGACATAGGAATACGCACATCTTGCGACATTCCTGCTTTCCGTCAAAGTTAAGCCAATGACAAAAGCCATTCCCATTTCCGCCAAAACCATGACCTTCGTCATCACGCGCGACCGCGCGGTGGCGAAGAAATTTTACGGCGAGGTGCTCGGCTTCAAATTCGTCAGTGAGGACGATTTCGCGGCGGTGTTCGACCTGAACGGCACCATGCTGCGCATGTCCACCTTGAAGGGCTTTCAGCCGCAGCAGCACACCGTTCTGGGCTGGGATGTGCCTGACATAGTAGCGAGCGTGACGGCGTTGAATGCCAAAGGTGTGACGTTCAATATCTATGAAGGCTTTGGACAGGATAAGCTCGGTATCTGGAAGCGCCGGGCGGTGGAACGAAAGTCGCTTGGTTTCAGGATCCCGATGGCAATGTTCTCAGCTTGACGCAATTCTGATCAGGCTTTGCGCTCGAACATCACTGTCGGGTTGCCTTTATAAGTGGTGCGGATGAATTCCGCGAAGCCGAATTTTTTCGCAAGCCGAACGGACGGCGCATTTTCTGGCGCGATGATGCAACGCATCGCGACTGGCCCGAACTTCGTCCCGCCCCAGGCGAGCGCCGCCTTTACCGCTTCCTGCGCGTAGCCTTTGCCGTGGACGGAAGGCACGAACGCCCAACCCATTTCGGGCACGCCTTTGAGCGAAGGTTGAATGTCCCGCTTGCCTTCAACAAAGCCCACTTCACCAATAAATTGGCCGCTTGCTTTTTCCTCGATCGCCCAGAATCCGAACCCAAGGACCTGCCACTGGCCGATGGTGCGCAGAAATTTCGCCCAAGCGTCTTCCTCTTTCATGGGCACGCCGCCGATGAAACGCGTGACGTCCGTGTCCGACCACATCGCCGCATAAGCCGGGAAGTCTTCGGCATGATGGCCTCGCAGGATCAGACGTTCGGTTTGAAGGATGGGAATGGTCATTACGAAACCCAGTCCAATGGTGCGCCTTTCCTATGGGTCACAGACGGCGTTCGAAAACAAGCCGCCCCAAGCCATGGCGCGTGGCTGTTGCAAATTGCCGGAAGCCATGTCTCTGCGCGAGGCGGATGGACGCGGCGTTATCCGTGCTGATGACGCAGACCGTACGTTCGGCGCCAAAAAAATCGCGGCCCCATGCAAGTGCAGCGTCCAAGGCTTCCGAAGCAAAGCCCTTGCCGTGCGCCGCCGCAGCGAACGACCAACCCATTTCCGGTGCGCCGCTTGCCGGATGCTCTGGCGGACGCTTTTTTTCCGCGAAGCCGAGGCCGCCGATCAAATCACCGGACACCTTCTCTTCAACGGCCCAGGTGCCATAGCCAACCGTGTTCCAGTGCCCTGCTGTAGCGAGGAATTTCGCCCACGCTTCCTCTTCGCTGAGCAAGTCGCCCTTCCCCATATATTTCATCACCAAGGGATCGGCGCGCATCGCGGCGTAGGCCGTAAAGTCCGCCAGCCTATGCTCACGCAAGATCAATCGGTCGGTTTCGATCACAAGAAATGACATCGGGTGCTCGGCCGGACGGTTGGAGTTGGTCGGCGTATCATATCGCTATGATTACCACAATTTCCAAATGGATTTAGTCTTTTCGATCCAATGGATTGCCGCCCGCAAATTGCGGGGTCTAATATGGAAAACAGGGAAACGCTTTTTGGTGTTTGCGGGGCGGGTGCGTCAAACGTACCGGAAGCAAACAGACCTTGGAG
>DATCFN010000070.1:0-2400 GCA_036509475.1 Rhizomicrobium sp.
CTGCGGCTGGGTGGCCAGTTGTGCGCATTGCGATGCACGCATGACCCTGCACCGGCGCGCGGCGCAATTGCGCTGCCATCACTGCGGCGCGCGCAGCGCGGTCGCCGTGATATGCGGCAGCTGCGGGCAGGCTCTCAATCCGGTGGGTCAGGGCACCGAACGGGTTGAAGAGACGCTGGCCCGGCTATTCCCGGCGGCGCCGCTGGCACGGCTCGATCGAGACACGGCGGCCGCGCGCGGTTCGATACAAACCGTGCTCGATCGGGTGCATAGCGGCGAGGCGCGGATTCTGATCGGCACGCAAATGCTGACCAAGGGCCACCACTTCCCGGAAGTCAGCTTGGTGGTGATCTTGGATGCCGACCAGGGATTGTTCGCCAGCGATTTTCGCGCCACCGAACGTCTCGCGCAGACCATCACGCAAGTGGCCGGCCGCGCCGGGCGCGAGAGCCGCCCCGGGGAAGTGATGATTCAAACCGAGTTTCCGGAGCATCCGCTGCTCAACCGGCTGATCGTCGAAGGCTACGAGGGGTTCGCGGCCAGCGCCCTCGAGGAACGTCGCGAGGCCGGCTGGCCGCCCTATTCGCGCCTCGCGCTGTTGCGCGCGGAGGCGAAGGACAGCGTGCGGCTGGACGCATTTCTGCGCGCGGCGGTGGCTTCGAGTCAGAGCTTGGGCGAGACCGCGGTCAAGGTGCTGGGGCCGGCGAGCGCCCTGATGGCGCGCCGGGCCGATCACTTTCGCGCTCATCTACTGATCGAGGCCGCCGCGAGATCGACGCTGCAGCGATTTCTCGGCCGTTGGCTGCCGCTGGTGGAGACTCTGCCCGGCCCCACCGGACTGCGTTGGTCGATCGATGTCGATCCACTGGAAGTAGATTAAGAGCTTTGCGGTAAACTGCCGACCCTTCGCAACTCTAATATCCACGGACTCGAATTGAAGACTTTGATTGAAGGCTTGCTGCGGCAGGCATTGGAAGCCCTCCCTGAAGACCTGGTGCCCAGCGCGGCGCGCGGCCTTGCCATTGAGGTCGAAAACACGCGCGACGCACTGCACGGTGATTTTGCGTCCAATCTCGCCATGCATTTGGGGAAAGCAACCCGCCAGAACCCACGCCAGCTGGCGCAAGCTCTGGTGCAGCTGCTGCCGCCCAATGCCGCCGTGGCCAAGGTCGAGATCGCGGGCGCCGGTTTCATCAACTTCTTCCTCAAAAACGACGCCTATCACGCGCAAATCGGCGAAGTGCTGAAGCTAGGGCGCGCCTACGGCCGATCGCGAATCGGCGCCGATCGATCGGTGCTGGTGGAATTCGTGTCGGCCAACCCGACCGGTCCGTTGCACGTCGGCCACGGCCGCCACGCCGCCTACGGCGAAAGCCTGGCTAATTTGCTGGCAGCGGTGGGCTACCGGGTCGCGCGCGAGTACTACATCAACGACGCCGGCCGTCAAATGGAGATTCTGGCGGCCAGCACCTGGCTGCGGTATCTGGAGCAATGCGGCGAACATTTTGTGTTTCCCGCGAACGGTTATCGCGGCGAGTACATCGTGGCCGTCGCGCAGCAATTATTCGCGGCGGTTGGCGTTGCCCTGCGGCGGCCCACGGCGGATGTATTCAAGGATTTGCCGCCGGATGAACCGCAGGGAGGCGACAAAGACACCTATATCGATGCGTTGATAGCGCGCGCGCGGCTGCTGATCGGAGATGCGGCGTTTCGCCGCGTGCTGGATCTTGCGCTCACGGGCATCCTCGGCGACATTCGCGAGGACCTGGAAGAATTCGGCGTCACTTTCGATAGCTGGTTCTCGGAACGCTCCCTGAGCGACAGCGGCGCGGTCGACCGGGCGGTCGATGCATTGAAGAGTACGGGGCACGCCTACTTGAAGGACGGCGCCTGGTGGTTCAAGAGCACGGACTACGGCGATGAGAAGGATCGCGTCATGGTGCGCGAGAACGGCATCAAGACGTATTTCGCTTCGGATATCGCCCTGGTGTTGAACAAGCGCGAACGCGGCTTCGACCATTTACTCTATATCTGGGGCGCGGATCATCACGGTTACATTGCGCGCCTGCGGGCGGGCCTTACGGCTCTAGGCGGTCCCGCGGAATGCTTCGAGGTGCGCCTGGTGCAGTTCGTTTCGCTATTTCGCGGCGGCGAGAAGGCGCAGATGTCGACGCGCTCGGGCGAGTTCGTCACGCTGCGGGATTTGCGCAAGGAAGTGGGCAACGATGCGGCGCGGCTGTTCTACGTCATGCGCAGCAACGATCAGCACCTGGACTTCGATCTGGAACTGGCGACGGCCCGCTCGAACGAAAATCCGGTGTACTACATTCAGTACGCGCACGCGCGGGTCTCGAGCGTGATGCGGCAGCTTAAGGAGCGCGGCCTCACGCATGACATGGG
>DATCFN010000071.1:0-2435 GCA_036509475.1 Rhizomicrobium sp.
CACGTCGATCTCCGCGAGCTTGGCGAGGATGTAGCGATCCAGCTCCGGCATTTCGGACGCATCGAGCCGCTCGGCTTCGTTGAAATCCGACAGGTTC
Organism: Rhizomicrobium sp.; assembly: GCA_036509475.1. Classification (GTDB taxonomy): domain Bacteria; phylum Pseudomonadota; class Alphaproteobacteria; order Micropepsales; family Micropepsaceae; genus Rhizomicrobium. Next base: position 98 of record DATCFN010000071.1, read on the forward strand.
GCGAGCATGAAACGGATCGTGTTGCGCAGGCGGCGATAGGCATCGGTGTTCGACTGGATGATGTCATTGCCCATGCGCAGGTCTTGCGTGAAGTCGGACGATGCGACCCACAGGCGGAAGATGTCTGCGCCGTTCTTGTCCGCGATGGCCTGCGGCAGGATCACGTTGCCGACCGACTTCGACATCTTGTCGCCTTCGCGGTCGAGCACGAAACCGGCGGTCAGCACTTCGTCATATGGCGCACGGCCGCGCGTGGCGCAGCTTTCCAGAAGCGACGATTGGAACCAGCCGCGATGCTGGTCCGATCCTTCCAGATAAAGATCGGCATGATCCTTCTGCGGCCATTCCGGCTCCAGCGGCTGCTCGACCGTGAACACATGCGTCGAGCCGCTATCGAACCAGACGTCGAGAATGTCCCGCACCTGTTCGTAGTCATCCGGATTGCGGTCGTTGCCGAGAAAGCGCGCGGCGGAATCCGATTTGAACCATGCGTCCGCGCCTTCTGTCCGGAACGCGTCGGTGATGCGGCGGTTCACATCCTTGTCGTTCAGGATTTCCTGCGTCGCCTTGTTCACGAAGATCGCGAGCGGCACGCCCCAGGCGCGCTGGCGCGACAGCACCCAGTCCGGCCGGTCCTTCACCATGCCCGCGATGCGGTTCTCGCCAGAGCGTGGATACCATTTGGTGTCGCCGATGGCTTTCATCGCGCGGGTGCGCAGCGTGCCGCCGCCGGGCAGGTTCTTGTCCATCGACGCGAACCATTGCGGCGTGGCGCGAAAGATCACAGGTGCTTTCGAGCGCCAGCTATGCGGATAGGAATGGCGCAGTGAGCCTTTCGCGAGCAGGCCGTTCGCCGCGATCAGTTCCTTGATGACCGCGCCATTGGCATCGCCGTCTTTGCCTTCCGGCGTCAGGATGCGCTTGCCGGCGAAGATCGGCACGTTCGGCGCGAAAGAACCGTCCGGCTGCACCACGCTGAACGCATCCGGATTGTCGCGCGTGTAGTTTTGATAGGTCGCCGTCATCAGCGCGAAGTCTTCTTCGCCATGTCCGGGCGCTGTGTGGACGAACCCCGTGCCGGTGTCGGCGGTGACATGATCGCCCGGCAAAACGGGAACGTCGAAGTCATAACCTTTGCCGCGCAACGGATGAGCCGCGATCAATCCGTGCGGATCGACCGTCGCGATACGCCGCAGCGTGGTCTTGGAATGTTTTGCGGTCTGATCGGCCAGCGCATCGGAGAGCAGGAGCTTGTCGCCCACGCCCACCAGCGCGCCTTCGGCCGCCGTTTCCACTTCGTAGAGCGCATAATCCATCGACGGCGAGAACGCGATGGCGCGGTTGCCGGGGATGGTCCAAGGCGTCGTTGTCCAGATGACGATGCTCGCACCCTTCAGCGCATCCGGCCCTTTGACCACCGGAAACTTCACATAGATCGTCGGCGATTGTTTCTCGTGATACTCGACTTCGGCTTCGGCGAGCGCGGTCTGCTCGACCGGCGACCACATCACCGGGCGGAAGCCGCGATAAAGAAGTCCGTTGTCGACAAACTTGTGCAACTCGCCCGCGATCACCGCTTCGGCGCGATAGTCCATCGTCGTGTAGGGCTTGTCCCACTGCCCCATGCAGCCCAGCCGCTTGAACTGGTTGCGCTGCACGTCGATCCAGTAATTTGCGAAGTCGCGGCAATCGCGGCGGAGCTGGTCGATCGGCACTTCGTCCTTCGACTTGCCTTCCTTGCGATACTTTTCCTCGATCTTCCATTCGATCGGCAGGCCGTGACAGTCCCAGCCCGGAACGTAAGGCGCGTCGTAGCCCAGAAAGCCGCGCGATCGCACGACGATGTCCTTGAGCACTTTGTTGAGGCCGGTGCCGGAATGGATTTCGCCGTTCGCATAGGGCGGTCCGTCATGCAGAACAAAAAGTGGGCGGCCCTTCGTGTTGCGGCGGATCTGGCCGTAGAGATCCATCTTCTCCCAGCGCGCGAGCCATGCCGGCTCGGCAGCGGGCAGTCCCGCCTTCATGGGAAAATCGGTCTTGGGAAGAAACAGAGTCGCCTTGTAGTCGCGGGCGGGCTTGGCATCGGTCGTGTCGGACATTGTCTTCAGGTCTTTTCAAATTGAGGGATGGACGGTTCTTGTTCCCGGCATCCGCTCAACCAATGGGTGTCAGACACCCGGCTGCGGAGCCGGGCGGCGAATTCGAAATCCCCCAAGACGCTGGCGATTCATCGTCGAAAACCCGCAAATCGGTAAGGGGTTCTTCTAACAGCGGTTCCGCCGTGGGTCCAGCGGCTGTTTCCGGCAGCCTTTACGGCTTGGCCAAAACTGTCCGCGCG
>DATCFN010000072.1:0-3607 GCA_036509475.1 Rhizomicrobium sp.
CTGCAGGCCCATCCATTTGTCCAGTACCAGCGGATCGGCTTTGAAGCGGTCGTGAAAATGGGTGAAGGCGTCCGTGCTGCGCGGGCTGTCGATCCGGCTCAGCGCCGCCAGGCCGGCGATGCCGTCGGTCATGTTGGTGGCGCTCCGGTAATGCGTCTGGGCCAGCGCCGCGGCTTCTTCATCGTCGGCACAGGTGAGATAGCGCAGCAGCACATTGCGCAGAGCACGGCGACCGGCGGGTTTGGCGGCTGGCGAGAATGTGCCGCCGCCATCCAGTTCGCGATAAAGCTGTTCGATGCGGGGTCCGTGCGCCATGAACACCGAGCGGATCAGCGCAAGCCGCGCGGTGTGGATCGCATCCGGATCGGCCGGCGTCATCAGCAGCGCGAGTTCGCCTTCCGGCGGCGGCACCAGCATCTGCGCCGCGAAAGCGTGATCGTCGCCTGCATGCGCCAAGGCCTCGCCGATGGCGTCGAGATAGGTTTCGTCGGCCTGTGGAAATTCTCCAGCCTGCGCGGCCTTCGCCATGTCGAGCAGCAATTCGGTTGCCAGCACCTGGCTGGATTCCCAGCGGTTGAACGCGTCCGCATCGCTGCTCATCAGCGCGGCGCGGGCCTTGCGATCGAGCGGCGCCTTGAAATGCGCGGGCGCGGAGAATCCGCGGCCGATGGAGAGCATCGGCGCTTCGGCGACATCGACGAAATGAAACGTCTGTTGCGCCGCGGTCAGTTCCAGCACGCGCTCCTCCGGGCCGGTGGCGTTTTCGCCTTCGAGCGTGAGCGGCAAAGCCTTGCCGGCAGTGCCGACAAAACCCAAGCGCACGGGGATTTGCATTGGCTTCTTTTCAGGCTGGCCGGGCGTCGCATAAAGGCTTTGCTTCAGCGTCAGCGCATAGCTTTTCTTCGCCGGATCGTAGCTGCCGCTGGCTTCGACGGTCGGCGTCCCCGCCTGCGCGTACCACAGGCGAAACTGTTTCAGGTCGCGGCCGCAGGCGTCCTCGAAACATTTCACCCAGTCTTCCACCGTTGCGGCTTGGCCGTCATGGCGTTCGAAGTAAAGATCGGTCGCCTTGCGATAGCCTTCGTCGCCGACCAGCGTTTTCAGCATGCCGATGACTTCGGAGCCTTTTTCGTAGATCGTCGCGGTGTAGAAATTGTCGATCGTGATGTAGCTCTGCGGCTGCACCGGATGGGCGAGAGGCCCGGCATCTTCCACGAACTGGCGCATGCGCAGCGCTTTGACGTCCTCGATGCGGCGCACGGCGCGGCTGCGCATGTCGGCGGAGAAATTCTGGTCACGGAAAACCGTCAGACCTTCCTTCAGCGAAAGCTGGAACCAGTCGCGGCAGGTGATGCGGTTCCCGGTCCAGTTGTGGAAATACTCATGCGCCACGACGCTCTCGATGCGGGCGTAATCGTCGTCGGTCGCGGTTTCCGGCGATGCCAGGATCAGCCTTTCGTTGAAAATGTTGAGGCCTTTGTTCTCCATCGCGCCGAAGTTGAAGGCGCTGACCGCGACGATCATGAAGATGTCCAGATCGTATTCGCGGCCATAGGTCTCTTCGTCCCATTTCATCGAACGTTTCAGCGAATCCATCGCATAGGCGGATTTCGGCTCGTTGCCATGTTCGACATAGATGGCGAGATCGACCTTGCGGCCCGACATCGTGATGAATTCGTCGCGCAGCACGCCCAGATCGCCCGCGACCAGCGCGAAGAGGTAGCAGGGCTTGTTGAACGGGTCGTTCCACACGGCGAAGTGCCGGCCGGCCGCCAGATCGCCGCTGTCCATCAGATTGCCGTTCGACAGCAACACCGGGAACTTCGTTTTGTCGGCTTCGATGCGCGTCGTGTAGACGGCGAGATTGTCGGGCCGGTCGAGGTAATAGGTGATACGGCGAAAGCCTTCCGCCTCGCATTGGGTGCAGAAGATTCCGCTTGAGACATAAAGGCCAGACAGCGCCGTGTTGTTGGCCGGCGAAATCTCGGTGACGATCTGCAGCGTGAAATTCGCCGGCGGCCGCTCCACGGTCAGCGTTTCCGCGCCGACTTTATAATCCGCGCCGGTCAGCGGCTTGCCATCGATGGCGATGGAGATGAGTTTCAGATGTTCGCCGTTGAGGACCAGCGGCCCCGCGCCCCCGGTGCGATCCACCTTGCTCGTCGCGGTGACGCGCGTCGTCTGCGGATCCAGAACGAAGTCCAGGTGGATGTCTGAAATCCGGTAATCGGGCGCGCGATAATCCTTGAGGGCGATGGCGCGCGGTTCTTCAGTACGCATGGCGATGTCCTTGGCGGGGCGCGGTTGGTATAGCGCCTTGATCGTGGTTGTTTTCAAGAAAATTGCGGGATCCTGCCGGGCATTTGCCGCAGGCTTGGGGTCCGGGCGCAATTCGAGAACTGCGAGAATTGTACGGGGGCACCGTCACGCTTGTCAACCCAATTATGCCTATATTTTCACTTGTATAGGATTTATAGCGGGATCAACGGGTTGCCGTTAGTGCGTGGTGACTTCTGAAACGTCTGTCAGTGCTTTCAATTGCTCCGCGATCTCAGCGACCTCTTTTGGCGGCAGGCGCGCGAGGCGGATCGCAATGTCGTCAAACGTCGCATCGTCGGATGGCGTCGAGACGTAACGCGTGATCCGGCGCGCGCGGTAGCCGAGCGCGTCGTTGATGATGTCGATGGACAATTTTCCGCGCGCCGCCTTCACATGGATTTCATGCGTCTGTCCGCGGTTCTGGAACCATTCTTCCAACGGTTTGATGCCCGCCAAAATCACAAGGATGATGACGGTGGCCGCAACCGCTTCGACATAAAGTCCGCCGCCGACGGCGAGGCCGATGGCGGCAACGGTCCACAGACTCGCCGCCGTTGTAAGGCCGCGCACGACATCGCCGCGCAGCAGGATCGAACCGGCGCCCAGAAAGCCGATGCCCGATACCACCTGTGCGGCAACGCGCGACGGATCGAGGATGACATGGGGCGTTCCCAGGATGTCGGCGAAACCGAACGCCGAAACGATCATCAGCAGGCAGGCGCCGACACTGACCAGCATGTGCGTGCGAAGCCCCGCCGCCCAAAGCAGGCGTTCGCGTTCCGCACCGATCAAACTTCCAAGACCCGCCGCGACAAACAGACGAATGGCCAATTCCCAGTGTGACAGCATGACGATATTACCCGCGTGAGCGGCGATTGTTCCGCCAAGAGCAACCTAGAACAAGGTCGCCTGTGCAGACGGCTTTGGCGGTGGCGCGGGCTTTTTCGCCGGTTCCATCGTCCAATCCCCTTCGAAGGGGACGAGCAGCGCTTTCAGTTCGTCGACTGTTGCCGGTTCCTCGCCCAGCCATTTGGCCCAATGTTCGGGCGGCAGTACCGCCGGCATACGGTCCGTGATGCGGCCGATGAGTGTGTTGGCTTGCGTCGTCACCATGGCGAAGGACTGCAGTTCTCCCGGTCCGCGCGACCAGCGCTCCCAGATCACGGCAATAGCAATGGCTTTGCCGTCGTTGGGCGCGATGATGTACTGCGCGGTTTTCGCGGGCGTCAGTTCCTCGCCTTCATTGAAGGTGGACACGACGACCAGTCCGCGCCGGTTGAAGAACGCG
>DATCFN010000073.1:0-2037 GCA_036509475.1 Rhizomicrobium sp.
TTCTCGCCGCTGACTACAGCCATCCCGGCGATAACATTCCGCCGATTCTGGCCGTCGCGCAGACCATGGAGAAATCCGGCAAGGAACTGATCCGTGGCATTGCGACGGGCTACGAAATCCAGATCGACCTCGTGCGCGCCATTTGCCTTCACGAATTCAAGAAGGATCATATCGCCCATCTGTGTCCCGCGCAGGCGGCCGGCATCGGCACTTTGCTCAAGCTGCCGACGGAAACGATCTTTCAGGCGGTGCAGCAGGCGGTGCATGTCAGCTTCTCCACACGCCAGAGCCGCAAAGGCGAAATCTCGAGCTGGAAAGCGTTCGCGCCGGCCCATGCGGGCAAGCTGGCGATCGAGGCGGTGGATCGCTGCATGCGCGGCGAGGGCGCGCCAAGCCCGATCTATGAAGGCGAGGACAGCGTCATCGCGTGGATGCTCGGCGGCAAAGATGCCGAATATCATGTCCCGCTGCCGGTTCCTGGCGAGGCCAAGCGCGCCATCATGGACAGCTTCACAAAGGAGCATAGCGCGGAATATCAAAGCCAGGCACTGATCGATCTGGCGTTCAAATTGCGCGACCGAATCGGCGATCTCGGCGCCATCGACAAGATCATCCTGCATACAAGCCACCACACGCACTACGTCATCGGCACCGGCGCCAACGATCCGCAGAAGATGGATCCGAACGCCAGCCGTGAGACGCTGGATCATTCGATCATGTACATCTTTGCCGTCGCCTTGCAGGATGGGCGTTGGCATCACGTGGACAGCTATGCGCCGAAACGCGCGCGCCGCGCCGACACCGTGGCGCTCTGGCATAAGATTGAAACCCGCGAGGATGCGGAATGGACGCGGCGCTACCACGCGACCGATCCGAATGAGATGGCGTTCGGCGCGCGCGTGGAGGTTGTGCTACAGAATGGCGAGCGGATCGTGGACGAACTGGCGGTGGCAAACGCGCACCCGCATGGCGCGCGGCCTTTCGAGCGTGCCGACTATATCCGCAAGTTTGAGACCCTGACGAACGGCATCATAACACCCCGGGAGAGTGCGAGGTTCCTCGCCGCAGTGCAGGATTTGCCGAAACTCGCCGCCGGAGAACTTGGCGAATTGAACGTGGCGGTGCCCACAGGCGCGTTGCAGGCAGGCAAGCCGGGAATTTTTTGAAAAAAAATCCAGGGGGGCTCGCCCCCCTGGAGTCGGACCAGGAACGGTTTCACGGTTCCGCAGTAATTCTAAAAGATCTAGTTGGCAGACCGTAGTTGCAAAAGTGATGCGATCTGCCGCGGCGTCCGGCCCAGGCTTGCAATGGCTTCGGCGAGGCTTTTTGCCCATCCCGGACGGCAAAACCATGTCGTAATTTGATTGACACGATCCCATGTCGCGGTGAATAGCGGATTTCGACGCATGCTTGCGATTCGCGCCGAAACGCATTTTGGCAACCGCACGCAAGCGTGAATTTCGGAGCAACGGTCGATCAACACGCCTCTGCCTTCTGAAGACCTGCCGAACAAGTCTTCTCGTATGAGCCCAATACGGCGCTGCAATCCTGCTTTTGTCTGCGTGCGACGCGCGCGTTTGGCCACTGCGGAGAGCATCGGCGTTGCGATCGATCGATGGGGCAGCGCGTCATTTTCCGGTAAGCACACAGGAGAGAGAGTCAGATCATGAGCAGCGAAGAAAGCAGCGCCGCGCCTCGCGAAGCAGCGATGGCGATGCGTACCACCACACGCCGCGCAGGTGCAGGCCGCACTACAGGCGCCGCGAAAAAAGCTACCGGCCGCGCCACGAAGGCGGTTGCCGCGCCGATGCGCAAGAAACCCGGCCCGAAGCCCGGTGCAAAGCGCGCAGCGGCGGTGAAGAAGCCAGTCGCCGCCAAGAAGACTGCCAAGCCGACAAAGGCTGCGAAAACCACCCGCGTCACGAAAGCAACGAAACCGGTCAAGGCAACGCGCGCCGCGCCGAAGAAGGCAGCCAAGCCGGCGGCGAAAGCTACCGCGCGCAAGGCAGTTGCCGCACCGGCAAAACGCGGTGTCGG
>DATCFN010000074.1:0-3167 GCA_036509475.1 Rhizomicrobium sp.
ACCTTCATGGTGCCCTTGGGCATTGGCATGGCGGCGACGGTGCGCGTGGGATTGGCGGCGGGCGCGCGCGACGGCGAGGCCATCCGCCGCGCGGGCTATACCGCCATCGGCATCGGCGGCAGCTTCATGGTCCTGACGGGAATCCTGCTGTGGATTTTCCCCAAGGCCATCGCATCGCTCTACTTCGCCGACACGGCGGCGAACGCGGATGTGATCGTGCTGGCTGTCACCTTCCTGCACGTCGCGGCGGCGTTCCAGGTCTTCGACGGACTGCAGGTCGTCGGCGCTCTGTCGTTGCGGGGCTTGAAAGATGCGCGCGCGCCGATGTGGATCGCGGGCGCGTCCTACTGGGTGGCGGGCTTCCCGGTCTGCCTGCTGCTGGCCTTTGGATTTGGCCTGAAGGGGTTGGGAATCTGGATAGGGCTGGCCTTCGCCCTTCTGGTTGCAGCCGCCGCCATGTGCTGGCGATTCTGGCATCTCAGCCGGAACCGCTGATTGGAGCGGTGATTTTGGGTGTTAATCACCCGGAATCGCCGCTCCACCGGGCCAAAGCCCTATTGGGAAGCCGGACATAGTGCGCTACATTCGCGGACTGCTTCGGTTTGCTTTCCGTGGGAGGACGGTTCCGATGCGCAAGATTTTGATAGCTGCGGCGTTCCTGACGGGCACGCTTTCCATCTGCGGCCCTGCTTTTGCGGGCGACGTTGCCGCGCCGGTATCCGGCAGCGAGATGATTCCCATTGTCGCGCCCGGTGAGCAGATCGGTATTGCCTGCGATGCGCTTTCCGTGGCCCAGGCGAACAGCGACGTGCGCGTCGTGCTCACCGTGTCGGCGATGCCAGGCGATGTTGCGCCTGGCTACAAGAAAGTTCTCGCCACCGATCAACAGGTGAGCAAAGGCTCGGTGCATGTGAAGGTGCCGAACACGCCCGACATCGCCAACCACACCTACGATCTCAGCGTTTATGTGGTCGATCCCAGGGGCGCGCAGAGCTGTGACGCCGGAGCCGTGAAGGTTTCGCGGGCCGTCAGCATGCTAGACAAGCCCGACTACAGCCACCACTCCTAACGCTGCCACCGCTACCCAAAGGGCGATGCGCGTATTGCGCGACCGCGCCGCCTGCGCGTCCGCGATCTGGCGGATCGTATCGGGATGCAGCCGCATGCCGCCATCGGCCAGCATGGCGGAAACGATTTCGGCATTGCGAAGAAGTTGCGGAAGGTCGCGGGCCAGACGGCCGAGCGCGTTCACGCCATCGCCGACTTCGCGAAGCCGCGCTTCGGGACCGATCTGCGCGATCATCCATTTTTCCACGACAGGGCGCGCCGTTTCCCAGATGTCGAAATCCGGGTCGAGGCTGCGCGCCACGCCCTCCACCACCACCATCGTTTTCTGAAGCAGGATGAGTTGCGGTTGCGCCGGCATATCGAAGCGATAGGTCGTCTCGAACAGTTGTTGCAGCAATCTCGCCATGGAAACGTCGCGAACCGTGCGGCCGAAAATCGGCTCGCCGATGGCGCGCAATGCTTGGGCGAAGGTTTCGATGGCGTGTCCGCGCGGCACGAAGCCCGCGCCGTAATGCACCTCCGCGACACGCCGGTAATCGCGCGCGAGGAAACCGCCGAGCGTCTCCGCGAGGAAACGGCGCATCGCCGGATCGAGGCGGCCCATGATGCCAAAATCCACCGCCACCAGACGGCCCTCGCCGTCCACGAAAAGATTTCCCTGATGCATGTCGGCGTGGAAGAACCCGTCACGCAGCGCCTGGGTGAGGAAGCTCTGCACCACGACGGCGGCAATGCGCTTGGGATCGTGCCCCCCGGCTTCCAGCGCCGCCGGATCGCGGATCGGGATGCCGTCGATCCATTCGGTGGTCAGCACGCGCGACACGGTGCGCGTCCAGTCGATGGCAGGCACCCGGAAATCGGTATCCGCCTTTGTGTTCTCCGCCAGTTCGGACGCCGCCGCGCCTTCCATGCGCAAATCCAGCTCCATCGCGACCGAAGCCGCCAGCATATCGACAACCGCGACCAACCGGAGACGCCGCGCCTCTATGGAAAAACGCTCAGCCATACGCGCGGCAAAAGCAAAAGCGGAAAGATCGCGCGCGAACTCCCGCTCCACGCCGGGGCGCAACACTTTCACCGCGACCTTGCGCGGCTCTTCGCCGGTCGTTTGCGCCTGATGCACCTGCGCGATAGAGGCCGCGGCCACCGGCTCGCCGAAATCCGCGAACATGTCGCCTAGGGGTTTGCCAAACGCTGTTTCCACCGTGGCTTTCGCCACATCGGTGGGAAATGCGGGAAGGCGATCCTGCAGAGACTCCAATCCCCGCGCCGTATCCGCGCCGATCAGATCGGGCCGCGTCGCCAGAACCTGTCCCAGCTTGACGTAAGCAGGGCCGAGGTTTTCCAGTGCAGCGGCAAGGCGCACACCCGGCGGCGCAATCTTGTCGTCGCGCTCGCGCGTGCCGAGCAGCCGCCGCGCAATGCGCAACGACAGTGGCAGACCAGCGAGATATTCGCGCGGCACCAACGCATCATGGCGAGCGAGCATGCGCGCGGCGTGATGAAGACGGCTGATATTGGCGAAAGCGCCCATCATATCTTCCACGCCGAATGCATGGCCGCGATCCCGCCAGTGAGGTTGCGCACCTTCACGCGGCCGAGCCCGGCTTTCTCGATCATCCGGGCGAACTTCGCCTGATGCGGAAAGCGGCGGATGCTTTCGGCGAGATAGCGATAGGATTCGCCATCCTGCGCCACCCATTCACCGATCTTCGGAATCACATCGAAGGAAAATCGCTCATAGATCTCGTCCAGAACCGGCGCCTCGACGCGCGAGAATTCCAGACACAGAAAGCGTCCGCCGGGCTTCAGCACGCGCTTCGCCTCGCTGAGCGCCTTGTCGATATGCGTCACGTTGCGGATGCCGAAGGCGATCGTATAGGCATCGAAGGAATTGTCCGGGAACGGCAGCGCCTCGGCGCTCCCACAAACCCATTCGATGGCGCCCTCGCCTTTTTCGCCGGCGCGGCGCACGCCTTCGTTCAACATGTCCTGATTGATGTCGCAGACCGTGATGGCTGCCGCGCCGCCGCGAAGCCGCGCCATGTCCGCGATGCGAAAGGCGATGTCGCCGGTGCCGCCCGCCACATCGACCGACG
>DATCFN010000075.1:0-4892 GCA_036509475.1 Rhizomicrobium sp.
ACGGATACAAGCCGATCCAGAAGAACTATCAGCTGATTTTTTCGGACCACGAATATGTCGAAGTGGTCAGCGATATGGAGCCGCATCCCGAGGCCATCACGCTGCTGGGCGATCCTTATGTCGTGCTGCGCCCCGAAGGCGCATGGGACGAACCGGGTATTCTGGAACAGTCCACGGCGCGCGCGGCGACCAATCCGCATTAGCGATACGCTTACGCCTGAACTGCGCCCATCGCGGGCGCGCCGGGGCTTTTTTTATTAGCGGGCTTTCAGTTTGAACTTGGTGAGCCGCTCATAATGAGGGCGTGCCGCGTCGGCGATTTTCTGAAGATCGTCAGACAATTTGTGCGGCGCGCTTTCGCGCGGTGCGGCAAATCCCGTCGATTTCTCCACCGCTTCATACCAGACCGGCGCCCATACCCCGTCCGTGCTGCGTTTGCCCGCCGGCCATGACAGCATCTTTTCGGAAAAAGGAATGTCGAGCGCGGCGCAAAGCGCGGTCAGAGCACCGCGCGGATCGGCCAATACGTCCTTGGACTCGATGACCGGCGGCGCATGGCCGAGACGATCCGCCTCGCGTTCGAAGAGATCGCGCTGCTCCACAAAGCCGATGTCGTAGAGCGAAACGTCGGGACGTTTTTGCGCATAGGACGCCAGCACATCTTCCGGCGCGCGGATGAGGAACGCGTTGCGGAAGCGCGCCGTCCAGTCGAGACCGAAACCTTCGACCATGTGATGCATCATGTGTTTTTGATAGAAGATCGCGCGGCCGCCGGGCGGCGAGGCCATGATCTGGGCGACCACGTCTTTATTGTCTGTCGGCTGCGACGCCAGCGTCTCCGCCCGCATCGGATGATCCTTGCCGGTCGCCGCGAGATAGGCGGCATAGAACGGCTCGTCCAGCACGGCGGTATCTTCGCGATTCTCGAAACTGCGCATCATCGCGGTGGAGATGTTGCGCGGACCGGACCACATGGCGATGCGGACAGGCTCAACCACGCGCGGCATCCGTGTCTTTCAGCGCCGCATACAGATCGCGCAACCGCTTGGTCATCGGGCCGGGGAGCGATTGCGGCAGGACGCGGCCGTCGATCTCGCGCACCGGCGTGATGCCGCCAAACGTACCGGTGACGAAGGCTTCGTCGGCGGCGGCCAGATCCTTCGCGGTGAAATCGGCGAGATGGATCGCAATGCCGTTGGCGCGGCAAAGCGCGATGGCATTGGCCCGCGTGACGCCGTTGAAACAGAAATTTCCCGTCGACGTCCAAACCTCGCCGCCGCGCACGAAGAAGAAGTTGGTGGCATTGCAACTTGCCACGAAGCCGTGGGGGTCAAGCATAAGCGCTTCGTCCGCGCCCGTGGGTATCACGTCGATCATCGCCAGAATGAAATTCAGGCGGCTATGCGAATTCAGCCGCATGTCGAACATATCGGGTGGCGTGGTGCGGATTCTCGAGGTCGCCAGCTTCAGGCCGTTGGTCACGATCTGCGGCGACGGCTCTTTATAATCGGCCACGATCGCGACGGTCGGCTTGCCGAGCGCGTTGCGCGGATCCTGGTTGACGGTCTTTTTCGGTCCCCGCGTGATCATCAGGCGGATATGAACGCCGGTTTCCATCTTGTTGGTCTGGACGGTCTTCTTCAGCGCCGCGACGATGCCTTCGCGCGTGCCGATGTCCAGCATGATCGCCTTGGCGCCCGCGAACAGCCTGTCCAGATGCGCGTCGAGAAAAAGGAACGCGCCGTTGTGCAGCCGCACGCCTTCCCAGATGCCGTCGCCCATTCCGAAACCGGCGTCGAAGATCGACACCTTGGCCTCAGCGCGCGGCACCATCGCGCCGTTCAGATAGATAAGTGCGTGTTCGTTGCGCGGATCTGCCGCGAAATCCTGACTGCCTGCCATCCGAAAATCCTAGATCGCGGCTTTGCGTTTGCAAACCGCCATCAACGCAGGGCGGTCCAGCACATGCAGCCCGGTATGGTTGAGGTCCACCCACTTGACCTTGCGCCAGCGCGACAGCTTGCGGTTCACCGCTTCGCGCGTGGCGCCGACCAGATGGGCCAGATCGGACTGGTTGTAGATAATGCGGTTGCCGTGGACGCTTTCCTCCAGCAACAGGCGCGCGAGACGCTTGCTCAAATCCATGGAAGCGTTGCGGTCGACCAGTGCATCGGTATCGCGCAGGCGGCGCGCCAGCACCGAGAGCAACGCCAGCGCCGAGCCGGGTTCTTCGGTCAGCGCCGCGATCACCAGCTTGCGCTCGATTTTCCAAAGCTCGGTCTTGCGAGTCGCGATCACATCGGTCGAGCGCGCCACGCCATCGAGGACGCCCATTTCGCCGACAACCGTGCCGCCGCCCAGTTTCGCCAGATGGACGGCGCGGCCGTCGAGACCCTGGATCGTGACTTCGATCTCTCCGGTGATAATGGCATAGGCCGCGTCCGCCGGGTCGCCGCGCCCGAACAGGCGCGCGCCTTTGGTGAGTTGGACCGGCGAGCCGCTTTCGGCCAGCGCCTTGCGCCGCGGCGGCGACAGCACCGCGAACACGCCGTTCTTCGCCAGCATGTCACCGACGAGTTTCGTAGACATTATCCCCCAACCCCCTGTTGGATTTACCTTATCAATCGCGAAACGGTTGGCAACGCCGCTCTGGTGGAAGGGCCGATGATGCGGGCTGCTATCCACTGCTTCTTGGCGAATTTTTCGGGATGGCGTTCCAGCCGCCAACAACGCCGTGCACGGAGGATCGTTCAACTGCTTGTCTGGAATGAGAAATTTCCATATCGCTGAAAAATGCGCCATTAACGGCGATCACAAGTCAGGTTGCAGGTGTGATCGCCTTCTATTGACCCTAATAGGGACCGCGATCATCTTCCCCGCAGTTCTTGGACACCAAAGGGGTAGAACATGGCTAACAATTCTATGAGCAAGCGCAAGATCTGGATCGGCGCATCGGTTCTGGCACTCGCCGCGGTTGGCGTGTTGTTCGCGGGCGGCTACCTGCCGCCGAATGGCCACGAAATGGCCGGCACGATCGCTCCGGCGGATCGCTATCAGGCGCCGCAAGTCAACGGCTCGGATGTGAAGCTGGGCGACCAGAGCATTCCGCAGACGATGCAAACCGATTCTTTCCAGAAGGCATCCACCGGCGATACGTCCCGTGTCGCGAACCAGTCGGCGGCCCAGCAGGCCGCGTCTGACGCCGGTTCCGCCGCCAGCTCTGCAAACGCCGCGAATGCCGCCAGTGCGGCAAGCGCCGCCAGCGCTGCGAACGCCGCCAATGCGGCGAATGCAGCCAACGCCGCAAACGCCGCGTCGCACTTCGCGAACGCCGCCAGCGCCGCGAACGCGGCCAGTGCAGCGTCCGCTGCCTCGCAGAATGCCAACGCGGCCAGCGCCGCCAATGCGGCGAACGCGGCTTCGGCGGCTTCGCAGCATGCCAATGCCGCCAGCGCTGCCAATGCCGCGAACGCCGCGTCGGCTGCCTCGCAACATGCCAACGCCGCCAGCGCAGCGAATGCCGCCAGTGCAGCTTCCGCTGCCTCGCAGCATGCCAATGCCGCCAACGCAGCGAATGCCGCGAACGCAGCTTCGGCGGCTTCGCAGCATGCCAACGCCGCCAGTGCGGCGAATGCGGCCAGTGCCGCCTCGTCTGCCAACGCCGCCAACGCGGCGAATGCCGCCAACGCCGCGTCGGCTGCCTCGCAAAACCACTAAGCCTTGTAAAACTTGGTTAGAAACAACCACCGGTCGTTCCGGTGGTTGTTTTTTTTTGCCCAAGCGTGTCAGTGTGTTGGCGAGGGGACTACGGGGGCTTGCTTTGAAACGGGGTTGGGGGCGCATTGGCGCGTTGTGTTTGCTTGCGCTGGCGGCCGCCGGACAGAGCGCTTCTGCCGACGAGTACTATATGAGCGAGATGCAGACGGACGATCTGCGGCTGCTCTACTACGATCCCCTCCAGACCTATCTCGTCCCCTATGTCGGGCGCGCCTACGAAAACTCGTTCCAGTTCCAGCGCAAGATCTTCGACTGGACGCCATGGGACAAAACCACCGTCGCGTTGCAGGATTTGGAAGACCAGGGCCACGCCGTCGTGCGCGGCGCGCCGAACGACGAACTCACGGTGGACGTCGCGCCAATCGCCACGACGTTCGAAACCTTCACCCCCGGCGAGCGATTCTTCACGCTGATGAATCACGAGCTTGTCCATGTCGCGACCATGGATGTGTGGAACGACGAGGATGCGTTCTGGCGCCATGTCTTCCACGGCAAGCCGCTGCCGGTCACGGACCATCCAGAAACGATTCTCTATAACTACCTGGCGCAGCCGCGCACGACCGTGCCGCGCTGGTATCTCGAAGGCAGCGCCGTGTTCATGGAAACATGGATGGGCGGCGGCTTCGGCCGTGCCCAGGGCGGCTACGACGAGATGGTGTGGCGCGCCATGGTGCGCGACAACTCCCATTTCTACTCGGCGCTGGGCCTGGAAGCGGAAGGCACCTCCGACGATTTCCAGGTGGCGGCCAACAGCTATCTCTATGGAACGCGTTTCTATTCTTATCTCGCGCTGACCTATGGCCCTGAAAAAGTGATCGCGTGGCTCAAGCGTGGCCCCGACAGCGACGGCTACTACGCCAACCAGTTCGAAAAAATCTACGGCAAGAAGCTGGACGATGTCTGGGCGGACTGGATCGTGTGGGAACACGACTGGCAGAAGAAGAATCTCGAATCGGTGAGCAAATATCCGGTCACGCCGGCCAAGCCGCTGACGCCGCACGCGCTGGGTTCTGTCTCGCGCGCCTTCTACGACCCCAAAACCGATTCGCTGCTCGTCGGCATGCGCGACGTGGGCCAGCTTGCCAACGTGTCGCTGGTGTCGCTGAAGGACGGCA
>DATCFN010000076.1:0-6072 GCA_036509475.1 Rhizomicrobium sp.
CGGCCCCTCCCGCGCGCTCCGCTGCGCTACGCCAAGGGGCTCCGCTGCGCGCGCGGGTCCCTCCGCGGCCTGTCTCGCACTTCATCTAAAGGGGTCATTATTGGACGCGAAAAAGGGGTCACGGTTGGATGCGATTTGACAAGCAGCTCACCGACGAGACGCATCGCCATCTCTTCCGCTGCGCTTTCGGGCAGCTTAAGAAACATCTTTTCAAGCTCGTTGTCGATCACCTTGGCGGCTCGTCTGACGGCACGATCGATCTGTCTTTCTTCCTTGTCGGTGAACATCGCGCACTTGCCTCGTTGCTGAGCCCTGGCGACACAGACAGTGATCGTGGCGCGCCGTCAACGGTAGATTTCGATCTTGGAATGACCCGCTATCTCCGGCTATGTCCGGGAACTGAATAATTTTCTCTGTCAGGTGCCCATCAGGTGATCGCTTCCTTGCGCTGCCTGCGGCTTGGACAAAGTCCGGCGAACATCGGGTGGTCAAGATCCTATTCCAAACGCAAGGTTCTTCTATAAGTTCTCTATCCTACCGGTACAAAATACCCATCAGACCACTGTGGCGGCAGGGCTGAAGGGAATGACCACCGCCTCACCCTTCAACGCGCGATCAATCTGCCCTGCAACGTGATCGGCAGCAGACAAAAGCGCCCGATCCGGAACGTGAGCATATCGCGCCGTCACACTTGAACCGCGATGTCCGAGCAAGCCCGCGATAGTAAGCTCGGAATAACCAACGTCGGCAGCGACTGAGGCAAAGGTGTGCCGAAGCGTATGAAGCGTGACTTCCTCTAGCTTCGCTTCCTCACAGAGTCGTTTGAATATCCGAGGCGCTCCTACAAATCCTTTTGCACCACCGTCCGCTGGGAATATCCACTGGGCGCCTTCCACTTTCTTCTGCTCAAGAAAAAGCGCGATTGCGGCCTTACCGATGGGGCGGATTTGCGCTCCCGTCTTCGTGTCTTCGAATCTGATGCAACCGCGACTTGCATCTAGCCACTTCCAAGGCAGGTCGAGAATTTCCTGGCGCCGACATCCCGTGAGCGCCAACGCCTTGATCGCAGCAATCGCGACCTTGTTCTCGCCGTACCGACATGCGGTATCCGTCGCGGTGCCCAAAGCGGCTAACTCATCATAGCTTAGGAAGCGCGTTCTTTTTCCGGTGGCATACTTCTGAACCCCGCGAGCGACGTTTCCCTTCACGATCTCCTCACGCCGGGCGTATTCGAGTATCGCGCCCAGCATGGTGACTGTGCGGCTTGCGACGCCCTTCCCTCCCCGCGTGGTCCCGCCTCTACCTTTGCGCTTGGACCCTCGCGCCGATTTTCCGGCGGCTATGTCACGTTGAAGACCTTCAATATCCGCCATGCGAAGTGATGCCGCCTTACGACTGCCGATAAGCGGCTTGATGTGACATTCAATCCGGCTCTGGTTCATCCGCCAGGTCGTCGGCTTAATACGGTCGCGGGCGTATTCTTGGTACTGATCAGCAAGCTCGGAGATTGTTAGGGCCTTTCGTTGAGCAACTTTGTCGCTCGCCGGATCGCCGCCGCCATAGACCTCGCCTATCCGCCGTTTCGCTTCTTTCCGTGCCTCGTCCGGCTTAAGAGAGCCAACCGGCCCAATCGTGTATTTACGGAGCCGGTGATCGCGATTGCGATACATGACGATCCAGGTCATCGCCCCTGAAGCGCGGACCCGTAGTCCGAATCCCGTTAGTTCATCGTCCCAGTAGGTGCGGTCACGCCGCGCCTCATCGGGCTGAAGAGCCTCTACAAATCGCTTGGTGAGTGAGGGCACGGAACTCTGTTACCCCAAACCGGAGATTTGAGTCGGGGTAACACTGGGGTAACAGTCTAGGGGCATTTCGCGGAACCTCCTGAGTTCACGCGAACATCATACTTCACCGTAAGTAATTGATCAATAAAGGAAAATCCATCTGCATCCATGATGGGGAAATTTCAGGAACGTCGCCTCTCACTGCTTGCCAAGGTTAGGGTCGGGCGTTCGATTCGCCTCGCCCGCTCCAGTGGTTTCCCGGCATTTCAGGGTTGAAGAACGGATCAAATTCCCGTGCCTGCGGATGATGTTTGACTGGGAACTACCGAAGCCGCCACACCTCTTCAGCTTGAATCGGCAGTTAAACATTGGTCCGGCCATTCAATACCGCCGACGCATCACCCGCCAGGTGACAGCGGCAAAATGCATTAAAAAAGCGGCTGATTGCGCACTTTCGCCCGGTAAGTCATAAACCAAGGAGATTTGGCACTTGCAGGCTTCATGACGGCTGCCACAGCGAGACTTTTGGAAAAGCGGCGCCCTGGTTTGGCGCGCCGGTTTGTCGTGCTCGTGGCCGTCCTCGCTTTCGCGCTTCAATCCTTCATCACGCAGACGCACATCCACGGCGATAACCCAGGTGCCGCCGGCATCCTGAAAGTCGCCACGATGCAAGCGCCGGCTCACAACAAAATCCCTCTGCACAACGGGCTGGCGGATTGCCCCTTCTGCCAGGCCATTGTCCATGCCGGCGCCTTTGTCGCGTCGGCACCACCGTTGTTCATTTTGCAATTTACATGGGCCAGCACTGCCGCGCTTTTTTGCGTGGCATCCGCCGTTTTAAATATAGCGGCACATCGCTGGCAAAGCCGCGCGCCACCGCGCCACTAATCCCACATCTTCCGGACGGTCGATCTTGTCGATCCACACGTCCTTTCGTCCGGGCAATCGGCGCGTGGTCTCTTCGGCGGGGCCATCTGGAATTTGCGAGTTATCCACTTTTCGAAGATTGAGCGCCTCGTGCGCCACATTGAAACGATATGAACCAATCACACAGACAATCGGGTTCGAGACCCAACGGGGCAATCGCGCGCCCGTTCTTCGCGACGCTCGCCTGTCTGCTGATCGCCGGCTGCGCCGTGGGGCCCGACTTCAAAAAGCCCGATGCCCCGAATGTCAGTGGCTATACCGATCCTCCGCTCGGCACGACCGCTGCAACGCCGAATGTTGCCGGCGGAGAAGCACAAACATTCGCGGCGGGCGGCGACATTCCCGCCGACTGGTGGACGCTATTTCATTCCAAGCCGCTCAACGAGCTGATCGCGCAATCGCTCGCGAACAATCACGACCTGAAAGCTGCACAAGCGGCTTTGACAGTCGCGCGCGAAAATGCGCAGGCGCAACGCGGCGCTTTCTTTCCCAACGTCTCGGCCGGATTTTCGGCTACGCGTGAGCAGGATCCACCGGGCTCTCTCGCCCCGGTGCCGAGCAACAACTCTTTTCTCTACAATCTTTACACACCGCAGGTCAGCGTTTCCTATACGCCCGATGTCTTTGGCCTGACCCGCCGCACGGTGGAATCGGCAGAAGCGCAGGAACAGGCCGCGCGGTTTCAAATGATTGCCGCGCATATCACGCTCAGCGCGAATGTCGCGACGGCGGCGATCGGGGAGGCCTCCTTGGAGGCGCAAGTCGACGCGACGCGTCAGCTTATCGCCATCAACACCGATATGGTTCGCATCCTGCAATATCAACTGACCAAGGGCTATGCGAGCCGTCTGGATCTTGCCGCGCAACAATCGCAGCTCGCGCAGACCACCGCATCATTGCCAGCGCTTCTTAAACAGCTGGCGCAGCAGCAGGACCTTCTTGCGGTTCTGACGGGCAGCTTCCCGGGCCAGGCGCCGCCCGCGAAATTCGATCTATCGACTTTACAACTACCGCAGACATTGCCGGTGAGCCTGCCGTCGCAACTCGTGGCGCAACGTCCGGATGTTTTGCAAGCCGAGGCAAATATGCACGCGGCCAGTGCGCAGATCGGCGTGGCGGTTGCCAATCGCCTGCCGAACATTCAGCTGACCGCGAATGCGGGCAGCACGGCGCTCCAATTCGGTCAGATCTTCGGCCCGGGAACAGGTTTCTGGAATTTGGGTGCGGCGCTGATGGCGCCCATTTTCAACGGCGGTACGCTGCAGCATCAGGAGCGCGGCGCGCGGGCCGCTTATGTTGAAGCGTCCGAACAATATCGCAGCACCGTTCTGACCGCCTTCCAGAACGTCGCCGACACATTGGTTGCGCTTGAACAAGACGCGCAAGGTTTGAAAGCCGCAGCCGCCGCGTCGGATGCCGCCAAGGTGACGCTCGATTTGTCGCAACGGCAGTATAAGGACGGATACGCCAGCTATCTTTCGCTCCTCAGCGCCGAACAGACCTTTCAGCAGGCGCGTATCAATCTCGCACTAGCCCAGGCCAATCGCTACGCCGACACAGCAGCGCTGTTTCAGGCGCTTGGCGGCGGATGGTGGCACCGCGCGGATCTGAACAAGGATCAAAATGACAACTAGATCATTCCGTGGCGCTGTTACGGCCGTCGTCGTGGCGGCAACGAGCATCGTTTGCTTCGCTGCCTGCTCGCCGAGTTCCGACGACAAGTCGCAAGCCTCCACAATAGCCAGCAACGTGACGCTGACGGCGGACCAGCGGCAGCACATTCGCCTCTACACGGTCTCGGCATCCAGCTTTCACAAGACGATCGAAGCCACAGGTGCGGTTGATTTCGACAACGACCAGGCGACGAGCGTATTGGCGCCCATATCCGGTTCGGTATCGCGGTTGCTGGTATCGAAAGGCCAGCATGTCGTCAAAGGCCAACCGCTGGCGGAAGTGGATTCGCCCGATTTCGCGACGGCTGTCAGCACCTATCGTGCAGCGGTCTCGACCGCGCAAACCGATCGCCGTCTCGCGGACATGGACAAGGATCTTCTTGCGCATCAGGGCGTTGCCCAGCGCGAAGAATCGCAGGCGCAAACCGACGCCATCACAGCGGAAGCCAACCGCGAGGCCGCGCGTCAGGCGCTAGTCGCTTTGGGCGTCGATCCGAGAAAGGCGGGAACCACTTCAGGCGGCCGCATGGCGTCACGCTTCAAGGGCATCATTCGCGCGCCGATCAGTGGAACGGTTGTCGAAAAACTCATCACGCCGGGAGAGCTTCTCCAGGCGGGTACCACAGCGTGTTTCACAGTTGCCGATCTGTCGCGCGTCTGGGTCTTGGCACAAATCTACGACTCCGATTTTGAATCTGTCCGGGTCGGCGATCTGGCGAAGATCGCGACCGGCACCGGTTCGGCACCGCTTTCCGGAACGGTGGATAACATCTCGGCTCTGGTGAATCCGGATACGCGCTCTGTCGTTGCGCGCGTGGTCGTGAGAAATCCGGCCGATCTGCTGAAGAAGCAAATGTATGTTCGGGTCACGATAGAGTCGCATCAGCAAAGCAACGGCCTGCTGGTTCCCGTTTCGGCGATCCTGCGCGACGATGAGAACCTGCCCTTCGTTTACGCAGAGCAGCGCGACCACAGCTTCGCGCGGCGGCATGTGACGCTTGGCGCGCGCACCGACGATCAATACGACATACCCGATGGTCTGAAGTCCGGAGATCGCGTTGTTGTCGACGGCGGCATCTTCGTTCAGTTCATGCAAAGCCAATGAGCGACGATCAGCCCCCGGCCGCGCCGCGCGCGGCGTCGATCATGAATCGGATCGTCACCTCTTCGTTGGGCCAGCCGCTGCTCGTCATTTTGATGACACTGCTTCTGATCGGCGCGGGAACGCGATCGCTCGATCGCTTGCCGGTGGATGCCTATCCCGATCTTTCACCACCCATCGTCGAACTTATCACCCAATGGCCAGGGCATGCCGCGGAGGAAGTGGAGCGCCTGATTACTGTTCCTGTCGAACTCGGCATGACCGGCATTCCGCGAACCGTCATTACCCGCTCTATCTCACTTTATGGCCTGTCCGACGTCATCATCACTTTTCAGAACGGCACGGATAACTATTTCGCTCGCCAGGAAGTCTTCAATCGGCTGGGCGATCTTACCCTGCCTAGCGGCGTGGCGCCTTCGGTGTCTCCACTCTCGTCGCCGTCCGGGCTGATCTATCGCTATGTGCTGCAAAGCCCTGATCGCTCACCGATGGAACTCAAAACATTTGAGGATTGGACCATCGAGCCGCAATACCGGTCCGTTGCGGGCGTCGCGGACGATTCCGGATTTGGCGGCGGCACGATGCA